>JBDLJM010000035.1 GCA_039714315.1 Bacteroidota bacterium
CGATTAGGTTCTGTTTCTGGAGGTAATTAATCAAAGAGAAGTATTGGTGTAATATAAAAAAAGCAAAATACCGCCAAAAGCATAGCTTAAGGCGGTAATGTATCCTATAATAACTGAAATGAGGAAAGTTAATTACTATAGGTAAAAAAAATGCTCCTATCTATTTTATTAGCATCACAAAATGAGTGATAGAAGCATTCACAACAACTAACAATAATCTTTATTGATGACTTAGGATTTCAGTAATTTCAAAAGTCATTCATAAATTTTTTATGATCTATTCTATAGAGAATAGAATCTGCATATTTTAATATTTTTATGCTTAGCTCCTCCGTCGGTGTGCAGTTCCGACGGAAGACCATTATGGGTTGCTAAACAAGTGTAGAACTGTGGAAAAACAGTACTTAAAATTATTTTTATAAGATATAAATGTTTGAAGTTTATATCATTTTATTCTGGTTATTAGAAGTGGTATCGTTTAAATGCTTCGATAGCTTCGTATTCTGGCAAACCAAGTTTGTCGTAAATATCTGCTGTACCACGGTTTCTGTCTTCTGAGCGCTGCCAGAATTCTCTGTGATCATTCCCCTGGAACATAACTCCGTCTTTTTGAGACTGGTGGAAGAAAATAGCTTTTCTTTTACGTGCCAATTCTTCAGGAGAAATTGGAACAGCCATTTCAATATCATTGATGTCCCATTCGTGCCATGCACCGCGATATAACCATACGTAACAATTTTTCATATAGTCCTCTTGTTTTTTCTGTGCAAGAGCAGCAAAGATTGCATCTAAACAAACTTTATGAGTTCCGTGAGGATCGGCTAAATCACCCGCAGCGAAAATCTGATGAGGTTTAACCTCTTCAATAATATCAGCAACTAACTTGATATCCGCATCTCCCATTGGTGCTTTTTTAGCTTTACCTGTATCGTAGAACGGCATATCTAAATAGTGTACATTTTCGTCTTTGATGTTGCAATAACGTGTAGCTGAAATAGCTTCTCCTCTACGAATAAGACCTTTTATTTTTCTTATTTCTTTTGGAGCAACTTCATTATCAGACTTGTTTTTGATCATCTCGATTACGCTGTTGTAATAATCAACAGAATCTTGCTCACCTGCCATTTCTTTCATATGTAGGGCAAATTCTGCAAATCGCAATGCGTCGTGATCAGCAACAGCAATGTTTCCTGAAGTTTGATAAACAACGTGTACTTCATGACCCTGTGCAGCCAGACGCTGTAGGGTTCCTCCCATTGATATAACATCATCGTCAGGGTGCGGAGAAAATACAATAATTCTTTTTAGAGCAGGTTCAGCACGCTCAGGACGACGAGAATCATCGGCATTTGGTTTTCCACCAGGCCATCCCGTTATTGTGTCACTTAATTCATTAAACATGCGAATGTTTAATTCGTAAGCAGATCCTTCCAATACAGCTAAACTTGACATACCATTGTCGTTGTAATCTCTGTCCGTAAGTTTCAAAATTGGTTTTTGCTGTTTCTCAGCTAACCAAACTACAGCTTTCTTGATTAATTCTTCTGTCCAGGAAACCGGACCAACTAACCAAGGAGTCTTAATTCTGATTATTTCTGATGATGCAGCATCATCCATTAAAACTGTACAGTTATGGTGGTCTTGAAGGAAACTTGCAGGAACTTCTCCCGTAATTTCTCCTTCAATCATTTCTTTAGTAATTTCAGCTTTACCTTCACCCCATGAAAGCATGATGATACGATTTGCTTTCATGATAGTACCAACACCCATAGTAACGGCTTTACGAGGTACATTGTCTAATCCTGCAAAATCTTTGGCAGCATCAGAACGTGTAAGGTGGTCAAGTGTAATCTGACGTGTAGTTGATTTACGGTGCGATCCCGGTTCGTTGAACCCAATATGCCCCGTACGACCAATACCTAGTAATTGAAAATCTAAACCTCCGTAAGATTTAATTTTTAGTTCGTAATCTATACAAAACTGGTTCAATTGCTCTGGAGGAACTGTACCACTTGGTATATTTATGTTTTCAGGTAGAATGTCAACATTGCCGAATAAGTGCTCTTGCATGAAGTACCAATAGCTCTGACGGTGCTTCTTTTCTAATCCTGCATATTCGTCAAGGTTAAATGTAACAACATTTCTGAAGCTCAATCCTTCTTCTTTATGCATTCTAACTAATTCAGCATAAACTTTTATTGGAGAAGAACCTGTTGCCAAACCTAATACAGCCATTTCCCCTCTTTCTGCTTTCGATCTTATTATAGAAGCAATCTCTTCCGCTACTGCAATAGATGCAATAGATGAACTTGGGAAAATTTCCGCATGCATTTTCTCATACCTCTTTTCCTCATATCTTCCTACCGGCTGATAGCTAATGTCTACGGTCTTGTTACCTGTTGTCATAATATTTAATCTCTGATTTCTAAATTGATTACAAAGGCGAAAAAATTATCGCTTTTTAACTATTACGATGCAAATATTAGACTTATACTTTTTTCCGGAAAATAATTTCGACAGTTGACGTTGTTAGTGGGGTAGAAAGCAAGGAAATGCAAATGAAGTAGGGATTAGATATTTGAATATATATATATGTCTAAAGTGCTAATGTATTGATTTGTAACATGTAAGACAAGTGTTGGATTAATGATTTTTTTATTTTTATTAATTTAATATCCTCAAAGGGGTATTTGGCGAAGCATTTTCAGAAAAAGGAATACAGGTTGTTCTGTGCAAATTGCTATAATTACTTTTTTTATTGTAAGTTATTAATATTGTTTTCGTCTAATGCATATAAGATTTTAACAATGAGGTACATTTTTTTAATTTTATCAATATTTTTAATGGGGCATAATTTAATGTCGCAAACAAATAATGATATGAAATATAATGAATTGACCGAACAGGAAAGACATGTTATAATTAATAAAGGAACTGAATATCCGTTTACAGGTAAGTTTGATGATTTTTATGAAAAGGGAACCTATACATGTAAGCAATGTGATGCTACTCTTTATAAATCCACTTCAAAATTCGACGGTCATTGTGGTTGGCCGAGTTTCGATGATGAGATAGAGGGAGCCGTTAAGCATCAGGTTGATGTCGATGGCAGAAGAACAGAAATTGTTTGTGCTAATTGTGGCGGGCACTTAGGTCATGTTTTTTTTGGAGAGGGTTTTACAGATAAAAATACCCGTCATTGTGTAAATTCTATTTCGATGAATTTTATTGCTGATGAGGAGCAAAAATACGAGATAGCCTTGTTTGCATCCGGGTGTTTTTGGGGAACAGAATACTGGATGGAGAAACAGGAAGGTGTTATTTCTGCAGTTTCGGGTTATGCAGGAGGAAGTGTGAATAATCCGACATACGGTCAGGTTTCAACGGGAACTACCGGACATGCCGAGGTTGTAGAAGTAACTTTCGACCCGAAGAAAATTAGTTACGGGGAGTTGGTAAAGCTATTTTTCGAAACACATGATCCTACCCAAACTGACGGTCAGGGGCCGGATATAGGAACACAGTACAGGTCTGCAATATTTTACAATTCAGATGATCAAAAATTCATTGCCGAAAAATACAAAGACATTTTAATTGAAAAAGGATATGCTGTGGCTACTGAAATAACACAGGCAACTGAGTTTTATACGGCAGAAAGTTATCATCAGAATTACTACAAGCGTAAAGGTTCATCGCCGTATTGTCATTTTTATAAAGCGAAATTTTAGTCTTTTGGCTTAGCGAGGGATTTGCTTCAACCTAAATCCCCGCTATTTTTTTATTTCCTTTCTCTCTCCTTCAATACCTCAATTACATCTTTCATTGTATGACCTTTCGCCTGTAGCAGAATCAGTTGGTGAAACAGTAAATCTGCATTTTCATTTAGGAAAAGATCATCGTCATTATCCATAGCTTCTATTACAACTTCAACTCCTTCTTCTCCTACTTTTTGGGCTATTTTGTTGATCCCTTTCTTGAATAAAGAGGTAACATAAGATTCTTCGCTTGGATTTTCTTTTCGGTCTTTTATAACAGATTCCAAATGTGAAATAAATGAGAAGTCGTCACCTTCTTTTTGATTTTTCCCTCTGCTTTCTGTCTTATTTTTTTCTCCCCAGCATGTGTCGGTTCCCAAATGGCAAACCGGGCCAACAGGCTTAACTTTTACAAGTAAGGTATCATCATCGCAATCGGATGAAATTTCAACCAAATGCATGTAGTTGCCTGAGGTTTCTCCTTTAGTCCAAAGTTCGTTTCTGCTACGGCTCCAAAATGTAACTAACTTAGTATCGATAGTTTTTTTATATGCTTCTTCGTTCATGTATCCCAACATCAGAACTTTGTTTGTGTCGGCATCCTGTATTACTGCCGGAACCAGTCCGTTTTCTTTTTCGAAATTTATTTTCATTTTTTCTGAATTACCAATTTTATATCCTTACAGGTATTCCCTGCTGTTTAAGTTCTGTTTTCAAATCTGATATTTCTATTTCTTTAAAGTGAAAAACACTTGCTGCAAGTGCAGCATCGGCTTTTCCTTCAATAAAAGCATCAGCAAAGTGCTGAATAGTACCTGCTCCTCCGGATGCAATTACCGGAATTTGAAGCATGTTACTAAGTTTCTTCAATGCATCGTTTGCGAAACCGTCTTTTGTACCGTCGTTATTCATCGAGGTGAATAATATTTCGCCTGCTCCCCGATCCTGAACTTCTTTAGCCCATTTAAATAGATCCAATTCAGTAGGAACTTTTCCTCCAACTAAATGAACTTTCCAATTTCCATCGATTTGTTTGGCATCAATGGCGCACACTATACATTGGGCACCAAAAGCAGTTGAAAGTTCATTTATGAGTGCAGGTCTTTTAATCGCAGAGGAATTAACAGATATCTTATCTGCTCCTGATTTGAGTAAAATATCTACATCTTCAACAGAAGAAATTCCTCCTCCTACAGTAAATGGAATATTTATTTTCTTTGCAATGCGCTTTACCAGTTTGCTCAAAGTTTTTCTGCGTTCTTCAGTTGCCGAAATGTCAAGGAATACTAATTCGTCAGCTCCTTTTTTAGAGTATATTTCTGCCAGTTCAACCGGATCTCCGGCATCGATAAGATTGACGAAATTTACACCTTTAACGGTGCGTCCGTTTTTTATATCCAAGCAGGGTATTATTCTTTTTGTTAACATAATGTTCCCGGTTAACTGTTAATAATAAACTTCTTTAATTCGTCCAAGGAAATCCTGTTCTCGTAAATCGCCTTCCCTACAATTGCCGATTCCAGTCCGTTTTCCTTCAGGAATTCTAAATCCTTCATGCTGCTTACACCTCCGCTTGCTGTTAGGTTGATGTTTTGAAACTTTGTCATCATCTTTTTATACAGTTCTAAAGAAGCACCTTCAAGCATACCGTCTTTTGAGATGTCGGTACAAATAACATTTTTTATTCCTTTGGCTGTATAGTCCTCCAAAAAATCGTATAAATCAAGGCCGGAATCTTCCTGCCACCCGCTTATAGCTATTTTTTCATTCATTACATCAGCACCGAGAATTATTTTATCACTTCCGTATTTTTCTATCCATGAGGTGAAAATCTTAGGATTCTTTACGGCGATACTTCCCCCCGTAATTTGTTGGGCACCACTTTCGAAAGCTATTCTCAAGTCTTCGTCAGATTTAAGCCCTCCGCCGAAATCAATTTTTAAATTGGTTTTTGTAGCCAGTGTTTCAAGTATTTTGTAGTTTACAATATGACTTGATTTTGCTCCGTCTAAGTCGACTACATGTAGATATTCAATTCCGTTATCCTGGAATTCCATAGCTGCCTCCAATGGGTTTTCATTGTATATCTTCTTTGTGTTGTAATCGCCTTTGGTGAGCCTTACACATTTGCCTCCTATTATATCTATTGCCGGTATTATTCTCATTTTTATTATGTGTTTAGATGCAAGGCCGTGTTTCTTTACGGTTATATTTTAGTTAAAAAGTTCTCTAAAATCTGCTCTCCAACATCACCACTTTTCTCAGGGTGAAACTGGGTTGCGTAAAAATTATCTTTCTTTATTGCTGATGAATACTTAAAGCCATAATTAGTTGATGCAATGCTGAATTCGCTATCAGGTACGTAATAACTGTGTACGAAATATGTGTATGCATTTTCTTTTATGTTGTTGAATAATCCACTTTTTAATTCCGAAATATGATTCCAGCCTATTTGCGGAACTTTTAGTGATTTTTCAAATTCTTTAACCTCGAGAGGAAAAATACCCAAACCCTTAACATTGTCTTCTTCGGTATGCTCACACATGAGCTGCATGCCTAAACAAACACCTAAAACAGGTTGTTTTAATTCAGGAATTAATCTGTCCAGTCCTGACTGCTTAAGTTTTTTCATTGCTGGTTCAGCTCTACCAACTCCGGGAAAAATAACCTTGTCAGCTTTTTTTATTATTTCTGTGTCAGATGTTAATATTGCTTCAACGCCCAGTCGCTCTAAAGCAAATTTGACAGATTGTATATTTCCTGCTCCGTAATCTATAATTACTATCATCCTTTGTTTAGTATTCAATGTTTGATACTTTGTTATTTTTAATAAATCCCCAAACAATTATTAAATTGTTCCTTTTGTAGAAGGAATCTGCGTGTCGTCGAAACTTTGTTTTACGGCCATCTTTAATGATTTGGCAAAAGCCTTGAATATTCCTTCTATTTTGTGGTGTTCGTTGGTGCCTTCAGCTTTAATGTTAAGGTTGCATTGCGCGGCATCACTAAATGATTTAAAAAAGTGAAAGAACATTTCTGTTGGCATACCACCGATCATTTCTCGTTTAAATTCAGCTTCCCAAACCAGCCAGTTTCTTCCTCCAAGATCTAAAGCAACCTGAGCTAAACAGTCGTCCATAGGTAATGTAAAACCATAGCGTTCTATTCCCTGTTTATTTCCAAGTGCTTTTTTAAAAGCCTCGCCCAATGCCAGGGCTGTATCTTCTATTGTGTGGTGTTCGTCAACTTCTAAGTCTCCATCAACCTTAATGTCAAGGTTCATTTTTCCGTGGCGGGCTATTTGTTCAAGCATGTGATCGAAAAACTTAATTCCGGTATCAATTTTTCCACTACCGTCACCACTCAACTCAAGGCTAATATCGATCTTGGTTTCGTTGGTATAGCGATTAATTATTGCTACTCTTTCTTTACTTTTCAGATATTCATAAATCTCTCTCCATTTACACGTTTGAAGAACCTGAACGTTTTTGTCAACAGGCTCAGATTCCGGACTCGATAGGTAAATGCCATTAGTCCCGAGGTTTTTAGCTAATTCGATATCTGTGGCTCTGTCACCAATTACATACGATTTTTTTAGGTCGTACTCTCCTGTTGTATATTTACCTTCCAAGAGACCGGTACGGGGTTTTCTTGTAGGGGCATTTTCTTCCGGTAAACTTCTGTCAATAAGAATTTCTGAAAAATATATCCCTTCATTTTCAAAAGCACGAAGTATTTTGTTTTGTGCCGGCCAGAATGTTTCTTCAGGGAACGAATCCGTTCCTAAACCATCCTGATTTGTTATCATAACCAATTCATAGTTCAGTTCGTTCACAATTCGCGATAAGTACTGAAATACTTTCGGATAGAATTCTAATTTTTCTAAACTGTCGAGTTGGTAATCTATTGGTGGCTCTATTACCAGTGTTCCGTCTCTATCTATAAATAATGCTTTTTTCATAGTTCCTTCAATGCTTCTGTTAGCTTTTTATTCTCTTCCGGTGTGCCAACACTTATGCGTAAAGTGTTTTCACATTTATACTGCGTACTTCTGTTTCTTATTACAATTCCTTTTTCTAGTAGTTGATTGTAAATTTTATCAGCATCGTTCACTTTTATTAATATGAAGTTTGCTTCCGAAGAATATATTTTTTCTACGAACGAAATTTTTGATAATTCCTTGTTTAGTTTTTCTCTTTCTTTCTTTATTAATTCTATTTGAGAGTCAAATTCACGACGTTCTATTACTTCTATTGCCCTGCGTTGGGTTAATTCATTAACGTTGTACGGAGGCTTAATTTTATTCAATACAGAAATAATGTATTCTGAAGCAAAAGCCATTCCCAGTCTTATGCCTGCATGTCCAAGTGCTTTTGAGAAAGTTTGAGTCACTATTATATTGGGAAATTCATCTAGCCTGTAGATCCACGATTTCTCATTTGAAAAGTCAATATATGCTTCATCAATTACTGTAATCCCATTAAAACCATGCAATAATTTCTCTACTTCAGATGTGTTAAAAACATTAGCAGTAGGGTTGTTAGGAGAACAAACGAAAAGCAACTTCGAATTTGATGTTTGTGCAGCTAAAATTGCTTCAATATTTAGTGAATAATCATCGTTTAGTCCAACTTCTATTGTCTCAACGTTGTTGATGTTTGCCAACACTTCGTACATGCCATAAGTAGGAGGCAGCAAAATTACATTATCTTCCTTTGGTTCACAGAAAGCACGGAAAAGCAAATCCAAAATCTCATCACTTCCATTGCCTAGCAATATTTTGTCCGATTCAATTCCCCGCCATTCAGCAATTAGCTTTTTTACGTCTTTTTGATAAGGGTCAGGATAACGGTTCAAACCATTGTCGTTAGGGTTTTCGTTAGCGTCCAAATAAACCTCAGCCTTTTGCTTAAACTCATCACGAGCCGAAGAATAAGGTTTTAGGGTTTTTATATTTTCTCTTATTAAGTCTTGTATCATAGCTAATTGTCCATTAAACGAAGCGAAACAGCATTCTTATGAGCGTGCAATCCTTCGGCTTCGGCCATTACTTCAATAGTTTTTCCAAGATTTTCCAGTCCTGATTTAGAGATTTTTTGGAATGAAATAGTTTTGCAATATGTATCCAGATTTATACCACTATAAGATTTTGTATATCCGTTTGTAGGTAAGGTATGGTTGGTTCCCGAAGCATAATCTCCTGCACTTTCGGGTGTGTAATTTCCGATAAATACCGATCCGGCATTTTTGATCTTGGCTGTTACTTCTTCAGCATTCCCGACTGCCAGAATTAAGTGTTCCGGAGCATATTCATTTGACAATTTTACCGCTGTTTCTATATCATCAATGTAGATGAGTTTAGAGTTTTCAATGGCTTGCTTTGCAATTTCTGCTCTTGGCAGGTCTTTCATCTGTTTGTAAACCTCTTTTTCAGTTTCTTCCAAGATGTTTTTATCTGTACTTACCAATACTACCTGAGAGTCTCCGCCATGTTCGGCCTGAGAAAGCAAATCAGAAGCAACAAATTCCGGGTTTGCACTACCATCGGCCAAAACTAATACTTCAGAAGGTCCTGCCGGCATATCTATTGCGACTCCGAATTTTGTAGCAAGTTGTTTTGCAACAGTTACAAATTGATTTCCCGGACCAAATATCTTATTTACCCGTGGTACATTTTCAGTTCCAAAAGTTAGTGCTCCAATAGCCTGAATTCCTCCGGCTTTCACAATTTTTCTAATACCAACCTGTTGGGCAGTATATAGTATTGCCGGATTTATTTTTCCTTCTTTATTCGGAGGAGTACATAGAACTATTTCGTCACATCCCGCTATTTTTGCAGGTATCCCAAGCATTAACACGGAAGAGAATAGGGGAGCACTTCCCCCCGGAATGTATAATCCCACTCTTTCAATCGCTCTGCTTTCCTGCCAGCATACAACACCGGGAGTTGTTTCGATTATTTTTGGTTCAACTTTTTGTGCTTCGTGGAATTTTTCAATGTTCTCCTGTGCAGTTTTTATTGCAAGTTTTAATTCGTCATCTATAAGATAGGATGCATCATTAATTTCTGTTTCAGAAACTAATATATTATCCAAATCGGTCTGGTCGAATATCTTAGTGTATTTACAAACTGCTTTCTCGCCTTTCTGTTTAATTTCGTCAAAAATTTGAGAGACCATTGGCTCTAATTCAGCCAGGTCTTTGGTTGGTCTTTTTAGTATTTCGGACCAGGTATTTATTGAGGGGTTATATATTTTTTTCATCGAATTGTTATGTTTTTTCGTCATTCCGACCTCGCTGAATCTTGCGATTTCGCTCGGGATGACTAATTAGTTATAATACTATCTTTTCTATAGGCATTATCAGAATTCCTTCGGCTCCGGCCTGTTTAAGCTCATCAATAACTTCCCAGAATTTATTTTCTTCAATTACGGTATGTAACGAACTCCAACCCTCTTCAGCCAAAGGCATTACAGTTGCGCTTTTCATTACAGGCAGGATATTCGACACTTTGTCGATTTTATTATTTGGTACGTTTAATAGTATGTACTTAGATTTTTTTCCTTTTAAAACAGCTTTTAATCTGAAAACTATCTTATCGAGTATGATTTGTTTTTCAGGGCTTAAGTTTTTGTTAGCCACTAATACAGCCTCTGATTTTAATATAGTTTCAACTTCTCTCAACCCATTTCTAAATAAGGTACTTCCGGAGCTTACGATATCGCAAATACCATCAGCAAGACCAATGTTCGGAGCAATTTCTACCGAACCTGAAATCTTGTGAATTTCGGCATTGATTCCGTTTTCATCCAGATAATCCTGTAAGGTAGAAACATAGGAGGTTGCGAGCTTTTTTCCTTCAAACCATTTTATTCCGTTGAAATCAGCATCTTTTGGAATTGCCATAGACACTCTGCATTTAGAAAATCCTAATTTTTCAATAATGTTCAGGTCGCTTTTCTTTTCAATGATAACATTCTCTCCAATTATAGCTATATCGGCAACACCGTCTTCGATGTATTGTGGAATGTCTGAATTTCTCAGGTAAAGTACCTCTAATGGGAAATTAGAAGACTCAGCCTTTAGTTGGTCTTTTCCATTGTCGATAGAAATACCGCAATCTTTTAGTAGTTGTAGTGAATCTTTATTTAATCTTCCTGATTTTTGAACTGCAATTTTTAATGTATTCATAGTGCTAATAATATGCTTGAAAAGACAATTGGGTATAAAAAAACCCGCTTGAGAGATCAAGCGGGTTTGACGTTATTTTTTTGATTTAATCATATACATCATCCTCTCACTTGAGTAAGGTCGTAAAATGATGATGATGATTAAAAAACATATTTTCTTTTTTTATTGTTTCAGAGTGCAAGTGTAAGGATAATTTCTGAAAAAGTAAACATTGTTAACTAAAAAAATGAAAAAATATTTCAATCTGTGATATGAGAGAGAGGAATATGGAAATAGATAAATTTCTGGAATGTTTTGAAATGTGCTATTTTAGAATCTGGAATAGAGTCATAAAAAAAAGGTTCAGGAAATTTTCCTGAACCTTTTTTGTTGTTACCCCACAAGGACTCGAACCTTGACTAGCGGTACCAAAAACCGGTGTGCTACCATTACACCATGGGGCATTCCACTATTTAATACATCTTTGAGAAAATTGTTACCCCACAAGGACTCGAACCTTGACTAGCGGTACCAAAAACCGGTGTGCTACCATTACACCATGGGGCATTTTCTCTAATGCGGGTGCAAAGATACATCTTTATAGGCTTCGCACAAGTAAAATTAAAAAATTTTTAGTGAAAAAAAATATTGACAGTAAATTTCTATCTTTTTTAACACTAATTAGTACTCAAAATATATAATGATTAATTTCTTTTTTTAAATTCGCCAATTGTACTAGGAACTATGATAATTTATATAAGATAATGGAGCAATTCAAAAAATGGAATAATATAATTGGTTGGGTGATTTTCGCAATAGCCGGTTATACTTACTTAGCCACTATAGAACCAACTGCTAGTTTGTGGGATTGTGGCGAATACATATCCACAGCAGTTAAGTTGGAGGTTGGTCATCCACCGGGAGCACCACTTTTTCAAATGTTGGGAGCTGTAGTTGCAATATTTTCCTTTGGAGATGTTAATGAAGTTGCAAAAATGGTTAATGCCATGTCTGCTATAAGTTCTGCATTCGCAATATTATTTCTTTTCTGGTCAATCACTCATATGGTGAGAAAAATGGCTACAAAAAATTCCGAATTAGATTCAAATAAAATATTTGCGATTTTGGGAAGTGGGATTGTTGGAGCTTTAGGCTTTACTTTTACTGATACTTTCTGGTTCTCCGCTGTTGAAGGAGAAGTATATGCTATGGCAATGTTTTTGATTGCTTTAGTTTTTTGGTTAGGATTAAAGTGGGAAGATGAAGCAGATGACAGTAGATCTTCGAGATGGTTGGTTTTGATATCGTATATCTACGGATTGGCAATCGGAGTTCACCTTATGGTAATTCTAACAATTCCAGCTATTGCTTTCATAGTTTATTTCAAAAAGTTTAAAGGAGTTGATTTAAAGAAATTTATAATTGCAAATGTTGTAATAGTCTTAATCCTTGGCTTTGTGTTTAAAGGTGTTTTCCCTTATACCATGAAATATTTTGGGGCGATGGAGTTATTCTTTGTTAATTCTGTTGGATTACCTTTTCACGGAGGTACTATTATTGCAGGAGTTCTTCTTATTGCTGCTTTTGTAGGAGCATTGTTATATACCAGAAAAAGAGGCTGGGTTATAGCTAATACTTCCGTTCTTTCAGTGATGTTTATGTTGATAGGATTTTCTAATTACCTGATGATAGCTATTAGGGCCAATACTAACACACCAATTAATGAAAATAATCCGTCTACAGCAGTAACACTTTTGGATTATTATAACCGTGTTCAGTACGGTGAGTGGCCTGTTGTATATGGAGCAATGTATACTGCGTATGAAGGAGGACTGAAGTTAGACGAAGAAGAACCGTATCTTGATGGAACTCCTGTATATGAGCTGGATAGTGTATCAGGAAAATATTTAATGGTTGACGATAAAAAAGCTACAATCCCAAATGTAGATAAAAAGCATGTAGGATTCTGGTCTCGAATGTACTCGCATGATGCTAATCATATTGCTATGTATAAAGCTATAGCCGGGAATGCTCCGTATGGAAAGCGTCCTACTTTTTGGCAAAACATGAAGTATTTTATGGATTTTCAGGTAGGATACATGTATATGAGGTATTTTATGTGGAATTTTGCCGGCCGTCAAAATGATATTCAGGGAAAATATGAACCTACAAAGGGTAACTGGATTAGTGGAGTAAGCTTTATTGACGAGGCACGATTAGGACCGCAAGACAACCTTCCAAAAGATTTAGCAAATAATAAAGGAAGAAATATGTATTATTTCATTCCGTTAATAATTGGGTTGATAGGTTTGATTTATCAATTTCAATATCACCCTAAAGATGCTTATTCTTTATTCTTATTATTCCTCTTAACCGGAATAGCGATTCTGGTTTATACAAGTCCAAAACCATTTGAACCCAGAGAAAGGGATTATGCGATTGTCGGCTCTTTCTATGTATTTGCAATATGGATAGGAATCGGGGTTTGGGCCCTGTATGAGAAGTTATCGGCTAAATTGAATCCTAAAGCTACAGCTATTGGGTTAACATTTATCCTAACTCTTCTTATTCCCGGAGTAATGGCTAAAGAGAATTGGGATGATCACGATAGATCTGAAAGAACTTCTGCCAGAGATATTGCTAAGATGTATCTGGATTCAGTAGATAAAGATGCTATATTGTTTACTTATGGCGATAACGATACTTTCCCTCTTTGGTATGTACAGGAGGTTGAAGGGTATAGAACTGATGTGAAAATAGTAAACCTGTCATTATTAAATACTGATTGGTATATAGATCAGATGAAAATGAAAACTTACAAGGCTGATCCTATTCCTTCGCAGTTAACACATGATTTATACCGTCAGGGAACGCGTGATGTAGCTTATTTTTATGATAAGTATGGAATAGCGGATAAACGTATCACGGCAAAACAATTTATTAACTGGATAGGCTCTGATGATCCAAAAACTAAGGTTCAGTTTACGGAAACTGCAAATGAGGTAATTTATCCTACTAAGAAACTTAGTATTCCGGTAGATAAGGATGCAGTTATCGCAAATGGAATTGTTGCCCTTAGAGATTCATCTAAAGTACTTGATCATTTAGAGTGGGATTTAGAAGGAAACGCAATAGAGAAAAAGGATATAATGATTATCGATATGATTGCAAATAATAACTGGAAAAGACCTATGTACTTTGCCGTTACTGCAGGATATTCTTCAAAATCATTCCTGTACCTAGATAAGTATTTCCAGCTTGAAGGTTTAGCCTATAAAATTGTGCCTGTAAAGACAGAAAGAGATGGTATGGATATGGGTAGGATAGACACCGATGTTATGTATAAAAAAGTCTTGAGTTGGGATTGGTCTAACTTCGGAAATGAAAAAGTATATATGGATGAAACCAACCGAAGAACATCTTCCTGGTCTGTTAGAAATAATGTTTCCCGTTTGGCTAATGCATTAATCGATGAAGGTAAAGATGATAAGGCTATTGAAGTTCTTGATATGTTGATGAAGAATTTGCCAACTGACATGTATCCTAAAAATCATTATGTTTTGGGTATTGTTGATGCTTATTACAGAGCCGGTGATCTTGAAAAAGGTAGAGTGTTGTTAGAGGAATTTGCAAATGATAATTACGAAGAAGTAAAATACTACAGTAGGTTTAGCCAACAACAACAATTAGCACTGCAAAATGATATTCAGATAAGATTAAGTGAGTATCAGTCTTTGTTGCAAACTGCTTCAATGTATGATAAGGAAAAGTTTGTAGAGCTTGAGTCTAAATTCCGAGAGCTTATAAATATGTTTCAAATTTAATTTTGATTAGATATAAAGAAAACCGTTTGAGTACAATCTCAAACGGTTTTTTTATTTTTACATTGCACAATAATAACCCATGTCTTTATACCTCAAAAATATACCTTTTTTTATTAAATGGATTTATCCTGAGGCTAAATGGTGTGTTAAAACTAATGAAAAGGTGTTGTATCTTACATTTGACGACGGACCGG
The DNA here is from genome assembly GCA_039714315.1 of Bacteroidota bacterium. Lineage (NCBI taxonomy): Bacteria > Pseudomonadati > Bacteroidota > Bacteroidota bacterium. Next base: position 14,944 of record JBDLJM010000035.1, read on the forward strand.
TTGAAGGCGTTACAAATTGGGTGTTAAAGACACTTGAGGAGTACAATGCAAAGGCGACTTTTTTTTGTGTCGGACAAAATGTAAATATAAATCCTAACCTGTTTCGTGAGCTAACAGAATCAGGGCATTCAATCGGTAACCACAGTTACCATCATTTAAAAGGATTAAATACAGGGAATAAATTGTACCTTCAAGATGTAGGAAAGGCCGATAATATTATAAAAAGCAGGCTGTTCAGGCCTCCATATGGACTGATGGGTTACAGACAATACATTGAACTGAAGCATAAGTTTGATATAGTGATGTGGGATGTTTTATCCGGTGATTTCGATACAGGTATCGATGGAGAAAAATGCTATCAAAACGTTGTAAAAAATGCCAAACAAGGTTCTATTGTAGTTTTTCACGACTCCAAAAAAGCATTTCCAAGACTCAAAATTGCACTGCCAAAAATATTGAAATACTATTCTGAATTAGGATATAGGTTTGAAAGAATATAGAGACATAGATTTTAAAATGAAAATCTCCTGAAATAATTTTAATACTTACTTTCTTTTGAAATAATCTTTTGAAAATTTTATTGACCAGGCACCTCTTAAATCATTCTCGTCATAGCCTTGTGCCTTATCTAGTGGATAGTGTTTCATAATCTGCGCTTTAACTTCGGGAGTAACCATATCTGAATTTCCGTGGCAGCTTAAACAAAAAGATTTTAGTTTAATTGGGGCAATAAACATTATATCACCGTTTTTCATATGTAATACTTCAGGCTTTATTTTCATGCCACTTTCAATGCTGGAATTCCATCCTTCCAAGACATTTTTTTCGGAGCTGTTAGCTTTGTTGTTCTGGTTTCTAAGTTTTAAGCTGGTTCTTTTAATATCAACATTATATTCTTTCGACATAGAATCAGTAAGTGTAATCGCTTTTGAACTGCAAACTTCAATTCCTGCAATCGGACCTCCTTTATTGATGGCTTTTTTTAAATCACTGCTTAACACTTTGAAGGTGCTCATAGCTATTTTCTTTCCTTCTTTAATAACTATAGAGTCGGCTACTACAATAGAACTCTCAGACTCTTTTTTCTGTGATGATTTCTTTTCAGAATCATTACAGGAAAATAATACAGCCAGAACTGCTATTAAACTAAGTACAATTTTAGATTTCATGTAATACTATTTATTGGTTAAATTAGTATCTAAAGATAAATAATAATTATAGATAGAGAAAGATAATAAGTTTATCAGCGTTCTTCACCGTCAGGATTCAGACTGTCCCAGACTAATGCTCCAACTGCCATGCCAAATAACGGACTGAGAATCGGACTTGATGAAACATGGCAGGCTCCGGAATTACAACCATAGAAATAGTAATATAAATAGCCGCCAATAGCACCTACAATTATTCCTGTTCTAATTCTTGTCCATCTTTCTTTCTCCATCCATTCCTTTTTAATAACAAAGCTGAATAAGTTTAACCATTATTCAGCTTAAAATGTTTTAAATAAAATGTGATTGTATTTTTAATCACTATTTGTCTAGCATACATTGTACAACATTATGTATGTTTTCCATTTTTAGGGAATAAAACATCTTCTTACCTTCTCTACGGCATTGTAAGATATTTTTATTCTTAAGTATTCCTAAATGATTGGATGCTACTGCCTGTTCAATGTCCAGAGTTTTGTGAATTTCGCTAACTGTTAACTCTTTGTCTTCATATAGCATTTCAATCATAGCAATCCTAGTAGGATGGGCCATTGCTTTAAGCATTTCTGCTCTTTCCTGAAGCTCTTCAGCGTCAATTTTTAGGACTTTACTTATCTTTGTCTCCATAACACGTAGTTATATAATTGTATACAAAAATATTACATTCTATTTTTGCAGCAAAATTTATTAGTTATTAAATCGTACTTTGAATATGGTTGATTATAGAGTAGTGTGTAGCGATGTTGATGGAACTCTTTTGAACTCTAAGCGGGAATTGTCAGAAGCGACGATTAAAAGTGTAGAATTACTAAATAAGAGAAGAATACCTTTTGTAATGGTTTCAGCACGAATGCCAAAAGCAATGCGCCCTTTGCAGATAATGCTAGGTGCTCATTATCCAATAGTTTGTTATAACGGAGCTTATATTGAAAGCGAATTGAAAGTTGATGGTTTTGGAGTAGAGTTGTTTTCTAATCCAATTGAAATTGAACCTTTTTTAGATCTGTTAAAGTTTATGGATGGAAATGGGATACATTTCGGGACCTATCACAAAAATGAGTGGTTTGTAAACCAGGAGGATTATTGGACCCGCAGGGAAATGAATAATACTAAAATAACTCCGGAGGTTAAGGATATGGAGTTTATGCATCATCATTTTGAGGCAAAAAATCATGGACCTCACAAAATAATGATAATGGGGGATTACGAAAAAATTGAACCTCTCGAATCAGAATTAAGACATAGATATGGTGATTATATCGATATTTACAGATCAAAAGATACTTATCTTGAGCTTAATGCCAAGGCTGTTTCCAAATCAACTTCTTTAGATGTCTTAAGCGAATATTTCAATCATCCGATTTCTGAATTTATGGCTTTTGGCGATAATTATAATGACGTTTCAATGATCAGGAAGGCCGGTTTTGGTGTAGCTGTCGAAAACGCAAGAAACGAGGTTAAAGCTGTAGCAAATGAGATTACCGCACAAAATATCAAAGATGGAGTTTCAAAAACAATCGATAAGTATTTTCATCTATAGGGATTGGTATTTTATAATATAAAAAAGACCTCGTAATTTTATGAAAAGTACGAGGTCTTAAATTTTTAGATTGAGATATTTTATTACCAGATTTTGGCTTGTAGATCACCGCTTCTAACCATATTGTCGCCTTCTTTGGCTCCCCATGCTTCGTGGAATTCTTGTAAATTACTCATAGGTCCGTTAACTCTATACTGTGCAGGAGAGTGTGGGTCTGCAGTAACTTGTTGTTTTACATACTCCGGACGTGCGTTAGATGCCCAAACCTGTGCCCAGCCAAGATATAAACGTTGTTCAGGTGTAAATCCTGCTAAATCTTCTCTTCCTCCGTTTATCTCGTAATATTTCTGAAGTGCATAGTACCCTAGAGTAAGACCTCCTAAATCTGCTATGTTTTCTCCAAGGGTTAATTTACCTTGTACGTGTACATCCGGATAAGGCTCATAATTGTCGAATTGTTCTACCACAACAGCGGTTTTAGAATCGAATTTTTCTCTGTCTTCTTCTGTCCACCAATTGTTTAAGTTGCCTTCTTTGTCATATTTAGACCCGCTGTCGTCAAAACCGTGCGTGAATTCGTGTCCAATTACTCCACCTATTGCACCGTAATTTATCGCTACATCTGTTTCAGGACTGTAGAAAGGATGTTGTAAAATTCCTGCCGGGAAAACTACTTCATTGTTTACAGGATTGTAGTAAGCATTTACTGTTTGTGGAGTCATTTCCCATTCCTTTTTGTCTACTGGCTTTCCAATTCTTGCAAGATTATCTTCTGCGTCCCATTTGTTAACAGCAATTATATTTTCCAGTACGGAATTCGGTTTTATTTCTACATTCGAATAGTCTTTCCATTCTTCAGGGAAACCTATCTTATAAGTGAAAGCTTTAAGCTTTTCTGTGGCCTTTATTTTAGTTTCTTCACTCATCCAATCGAGTTTCGCTACACGATCGATGTAGGCTGATCTTAGATTCTCAATTAGTGCTTCTACATCTTTTTTAGAACTTTCGGGGAAATATTCCGCAACAAATAATTTACCAAGAGGCTCTCCCAATGCATTGTTTACTAATTTTACAGCTCTTCTTTCTCTGGCTTTCATCTGTGTTACACCTCTCATAACACCACTCTTAAAGGCAAAGTTTTCCTTTACAAATTCATTTGGTAACCACGAAGCACTACCATCAACCAAATGCCATTTAAAATATACTTTCCAATCTTCTATTGAAGTATCTATTAGTTGTTTATTGGTGTTTTTTAAGAAGTCAACTTGCGATACAACAACTTCATCGATGTTAATACCTAAACCTTTGAAGTACTCATTCCAATTATAATCCGGAGATAATTTTTTAAGATCATCAATAGACATTTTATTGTATGTCAGTTCCGGGTTACGTCGGTCTATACGGGACATTGAATTTTCTGCAATCTTTTTTTCAATTTCAAATACAGTGTTTGCATTTTTAGATGCTGTTTCTTCCTCATCACCTAACAGTAGGAACATATTCTTAATGTACCCTAAGTACTCTGTACGAATTTTTTCGAAGCGTTCACTATCTACAATATAATAGTCTCTGTCGGGAAGAGTAAGACCACTTTGAACTGTATAAGCGATATATTTTTTACTGTCTTTTTTGTCGATGCCAATATAGAATCCTATAGGGCTTCCCAAGCCTTCTATAAAGTTTTTGGCAAAAAAATCTGGAAAATCTTTGTAAGATCTTAAAGCGTCAATTTTATCAAATTGCGACTGAAGGGGACTTAGTCCGGCCTCTTCAATTCCTGTTGAATCCATTGCCGATTTATAGAAGTCACCGATTAGCTGTGAGTCACTCCCTTTTTCACCCTTGCTCTTTTCAGCTCCAAGAATCAATTCTTTTATTTTTTCCTGACCATCTTCGTAAAGAATATTAAAAGAACCCCATCTGCTTTCTGTTTCAGGGATTGGATTATCCTTTTGCCAGCCACCGGTTGCATACTGAAAAAAGTTATCTGTTGGTGAAGTCGTTGTATCCAGATTTGCAAGGTCAAATCCCGGAATTGTACTTGTGTCTTTTTTTTGGGTTGAAGTATCAGTATTATTACATGAAATAGTAGATAATAATGCCAATGCAACTATCCCATAAATAGATTTTTGCAATAAATATTTCATTTGTAAAAGATTTTAATGTCTGAACACAAATATACCTATGTGATGAGCAATAAGACTCTTAACAATAAGTTAAAGTTTTTTATGTGTTATTCCAGCAGTTTATATCCGTAGTCTTTCCCCTTGTCAATGTATGGAACACCTTCGATTAACCATTTTGGTGCCGGGGCATTTTTCAGGTAGTGATCAAAAAACTGATACATGCGAACTGTCAGATCTTTCATGTTTTTTCGTTTTTTCAGGTTGTGTTCCTCATCGTTGTAAATCAACAGCCATGCGGGTTTGCCTAAACGACGTAGAGCCATGAAATATTCAATTCCCTGATAGTAAGGTACAGCACCATCATTATCGTTATGCATCATCAAAAGAGGGGTTTTTACTTTTGGAGCCATAAATAATGGAGAGTTGTCAATGTACAGGTCTATCCCTTTCCACAAGTCTTTACCTAAACGGCTTTGAGTTTTTTCGTATTGGAATTCTCTGCTCAATCCGGATTTCCATCTTATTCCACCATATGCAGATGTCATATTTGAAACCGGAGCACCAGCCATAGCGCATTTAAATTTGTTGGTTTGCGTAACCAGATAAGCTACCTGATATCCTCCCCAACTCTGTCCCTGTATAGCCATGTTTTCTGAGTCGACAAATTGGAATTCTTCAACCTTTTCAACTCCCGACATAACAGCATCGAAGGCATCCTGACCCGGCTGTCCGATATTATATTTGATATCCGGCACAAACACTAAGTAGTCATTACTGGTCAGGTAAGAAAAATTAACTATAGATCTGCTCGGAGAAGGGGGATAATATTTATTTTTTCTGTCTGAATATATTTCATAGAAGTAAATTATCATCGGGTATTTTTTTGCCGGATTAAAGTCGGCGGGGTAATATAGTAGTCCTTCAAGGGGTTTGTTGGAGTATGATTTCCACGAAATTAAATCTACAGATCCCCATTTAAAGTTCTTTTGTTGAGGATTTAAATCCGAGAGTTTTGTAGAGGTCCAATGTTTGGTTTTTGCTAAATATATATTTGGAGATTCATAAAAGCTCTCCTGTAAAAATATGTGAGCATTTGCTTCTTTTGCTTTTATAACTTTGGAGACTCTGATCTCATCCTCAAATTTCATCCATGGATTGTTTTTGGTAATATCTCCCAAATATATTCCTTCATCTTTTGTAGTTTCACTAAATCCGTGTAATACAAAGATTCCATTTTCAGGAATATATTCTTCTTCTTTCTCAACTTCAAGATACCTGAATCTGATTTTATTTCTGAACCCGAAATAGTCTGTTATGTTAACTTTACCTCTGCTGTTTTTGGGGTGAATCCTCCACAAATCATACCTGTCGTTGATGATCAAATATTTTTCATCTCTACTCCAATAGGCCTTGCCATAAGCTTCAGCGGGAGAGGGTATGTCGTTTTCTTCATCGTAAAAACGACTTTTATTAGTATTGCTTGTCAGTTTGTAAGGTTTTCCTTTTTTCAGATCAATATTATACCATGAGGAATCCTTTCGGCTGAAAACAGTAGCATAATTACCAAAAGGAGATAGTTTTGGTTTGTCGGCTATTCCCTCGAATACCTTCCGCCTCAATCCGTTATTGATATTTATTGAGTACAGATCTTTATTCCATGGAAAATTGAAGCTCTTTTCAATCCTGTATTTCTTGTTGGATAATCCTATAACACTTAGTAAATTCTTTTTCTTGTCTAATATTATTTCATCAACATCTTCATCGGCAAGCTGTACTATTTTTTTAGATTTTATATGATATACTGCCAAAAATGATTTCTCTTTAATCTTCTTCTTATCAGCCTCCTGTTCGGATTGTAATTGGCCATCTTTATAGTGCCATACATCTACCTTAGCTTTTTCATCTTCTAATAGTGTGTCTTTTTCTATTAATGGCCTTTCTTTTTGTAGACCAAAGAACAAACGAAGTCCGTTCTCCGAGAATTCAGGCTTCTGGTATTCACTAATTATCCAGCCTTTTTTAAGTCCGTAACTTGTAATATTAACAGTTTTTGATTTTTGTAGTAAATTGAGGTTGAATTTTATGTTTTCTGCATCCAAACTATCTTTACTCGATATGTATGAAATAGTTTTGGCATCAAACACCGAAAGCTTTTTGTAGTGAACAGCTAAAGTGTCAATAATACTGTATTTAAAATCGTTAAGATTTAACGAATAAACTCCTGACTTTACAATAGAATCAGCTCCTTGCCTGATTACGTACAAATATTCGCCTGTTTTGTCAAAAGCATAATCGCTTACGTGTTTTAGGTCGATGGTTTTCGAATTTGACAGGTTTATTACTCCTAATTCAAAAGTTTTTGCTTTTTCCTCTTCGTCTTTATTTTCTTTTGCCGGAATTTTTCTAAACGCCAGAGAATTGTCTGCTTCCTCGGGAAATAAAAATTCTTTTACTCTTGGTATTTCGAAAATTATTTTCTCTTTTTTTATATCCCAAACTTTTAGGCTGTCTTGCGTTAGCTTTAGTTTTTTCTTTCCTTCCTTTTTTTCTGCTCTAATTGTATGATAAGGAGCCTTAATGATAGCTGCAACAAAATTCTCGTTAAATGAGATTTTTGATTTTGTACCTCGCTTTATTATTTTTTTTTCTGAAGCCTTACTGTCGTATATTTCAAGTACTCCATCACCTTCCTGGGCTTTAACGGTATATGATACAATATTGCCGGAACGGGATATTTGCTGATCTTCAATCTTTTGCCATTGGTCGTAGTCGCTGTGATCTAGAGGACGCTTGTTCTGAGCGCTTATTGATAAAGAGAAAAACAGTATAATAAAAATAGCTCTTTGCATCGGTTAGTTTTTTGATGTAAGATTAATGAATTCTTTTATTTTTTCGTTGGGAACTGTAACCGATAAATGATAATGTTTTAACCTCCATTCTTCATTATTTAGTTCAAGTACACCCGAAGCTCTGCAAATACCCATCCAGGTTTCCAGTAGTTCGTCGAACCAGGCTATTTTTTTGTTTGAGCTGAAATAAATATTTCTTTCGATAGTTTTGAAACTCCAGGTTTCTTTAGAGTCAAAATATTTTTTGCTCCATATCTCGAATTCTTCTTTTGTCCAGTACTCAGTTTTATCCGTGCCAATGAAAATAGCTCCCTGGTCCATTAAGGAAAAATAATCTTCACCATTTGCACTTGCAGCATCTTTGTGCCATTTGTTAAGTGAATCGGATATGTTGTCTTTTGCTGAATTTTGAGAATAGCCTGTAAAGTATATTAGGCTTATTACTATTGAAAATAATACCTTCATATAAATCCTAATCTTTTTTCAAAGATAAATAGATTATCAACAAAAAAAAGCCCAATGAACCCTTTTCAGTTTTCATTGGGCTTAATAAAATAATTAGGAGTACTCCTAATTATTTTATCCTTAAGCTTATTTTTGTTCTTCAGTAGCTTCTTCAGTAGCTTCTTCTGCTACTTCTTCTACTGCAGCTCCTTCTTCAACTACAGCCTCAGTGCTATCAGCTACAACCTCTGTAGTAGCTTCTTCTACTTCAACTTCTGTAGTAGCTTCTTCAACTACTTCTACAGCTGCGTCAGCGTCTTCAGCCTTTTTTGTTTTTGCATCGTCACAAGATGTCAACATTGTTCCTCCAATGAAAAGTCCAAATACGACTGCGATACTTTTCCAATTAACCATGATTTAATTTTTTTAAGTTTGGATTACTATTTAGGTAATGCTTTTAAGCTTACCACACTAGTGTTATTTTACGAGGCTAACATAGTAATAATTTTAACTTTTTATTAAGGTTTGTTGAATTATTATACTCTATCAGTATATATGTGCAACTTATTAATGTTTTTTTTGTTGTACGAATTATTTGAAAACATTCAATTTATCTAATCATGTGTTAATACTATGCTTAAGGTAGTTTTATGTTTACTTTTCTCCTGTTGTTTGATCTATTTTAAGCTCATAAATAAGCTATAATATTTAAGATTTATCATCTTTTTAGTTATAAATTATTACAATTCCGTATTTATTTTCTTACATGAAGATTCTTAAATGTTAAAAGTTATCCTGAAAATCATGCTGTTTTTTAATTTTTAGAGAAGATCTCTATCCACCGAATAGAATACTCCATATGCCGAAATAGTATTTCTAAAATCATTTTCACTGAGTATTTTTGATGAGAATTAAAAAATAAATTATATAGATATGAAATCCCCATGAGCTACGGGTTTACACCATGCTGGATGAATATAATGGGGATACCATATGACCTAAACATAAAATTATATACATATGAAA
>JBDLJM010000036.1 GCA_039714315.1 Bacteroidota bacterium
TTGGCAAAACTTACAATTTTCCCGGTTTTATCGGCATAGATAATATCCAGACCGATTCGGGTATTTTTCATGTAAAAAGTCCTTATCTGCTCATCGGGGAAAATAAACAGCATGGAGTTGTTTTCTTCCATGTGACTTCTGTACATCAGTCCCTGTTGGGTGTGGAAATCGTCCTCGGCTATTTCGGTGTTTAGGTTGATAATTGTACCTTCTTTAGCCGATATTATCGATAAATCGGCATCTTTCCTGAATGGAATTTCAACCTTGCGCACTTTGGTCTTAGCACTTTGTTGTTTCTTATCTCCAGGTAAGCTGCTAAATATATATGCTGCTCCAAATGCAAGCACTAAAAAGGCAGAAATGTATCCTAAATACTTATTCTTATTATTTCTTTTTGGCATAATTGTAAATTCTGTTTTTCGATGAGTACATAAGATATACTCCTATTAAAATTAGCGGAATACTCAGTAGCTGTCCCATGTTCATCGCCATATTATCTTCAAAAGCTTCCTGGTTTTCCTTAACGAATTCAACCAAAAATCTAACCGACCAAAGCATCACTAAGAATACACCGAAAATATATCCCAGGTATTTCTTCTTATCTGTTTTCCAGAAAAGGAAATACAGAACCACAAATGTTATCAGATATCCTAACGATTCGTATATCTGCGATGGGTGACGTGGCGTCATAGGATCGGCTACATATGCATTTTTAAATACAAATGCCCACGGCAGGTCACTCGCCTTTCCAATTATTTCGGAATTCATCAGATTACCCAGTCTGATAAAAACTCCGGCAAGTGCAACCGTAATTCCCATTCTGTCGAGCAACCACAATGGCGGTTGTTTTATAACTTTTTTAGCAAAGTAGATGAAAGTCAGTATCATGGCTATTGCTGCCCCGTGGCTTGCCAATCCTCCATGCCAGATCTTTATAATTTCTCCGGGATGTTGTGAGTAGTAATCCCAGTCATAAAAAAACACATGACCCAATCGGGCACCAATTATCATCGAAATCATCGAATACATGAAAAGAGAATCGAGATATTCCTGTTTAATTTTCTCATCGATGAAAATTTTCTTCATTATCTGATACCCCAAAATGTATGCTAAGGCAAACATCAGACTGTAATATCTGATTTCAAAATTTCCGATTTCTATACCTTTTGGGACATCCCAAACAATTGATAGTAGGGTCATTATTTTTTTATATTAAGATTCTTGGTTTTAATTTTTGGTTCCGGCACCGGATCGTGTCCGTGACCTCCCCAGGGGTTGCAACTTACGATTCTTTTTATTGAAAGCCAACCTCCATGAAAAACACCGTGCTTTTGCAATGCTTCAATAGTATAAGTAGAGCAAGTTGGTGTATATCTGCAATTTGAACCCAAATATGGAGATATAGCTACTTTGTAGAACTTTACAAACCAAATAAACGGTATTGCAAGCATTTTTGATAGGCTCATTTTATAGTCGTTATTTATATAATGTCATTCCCTGCCTTCATACCTTTGGCAGGCAGGCGACCGGAGCTTTAGCGTAGTGGAGGAATCTCATGATATTATTCAGATACTATTATGAGATATCTCGACTCCGCTAAAGCTTCGCTCGATATGACGGTAAATTTAATTCACTGAGAACGTCGTTCCTTCCTTACCATCCTTAAGCTGAATACCCAAATCTATCAGCTTATCGCGTATTTCATCAGAAAGAGCCCAGTTTTTATCGTTTCTTGCCTCGTTTCTCATTTGGATTAGCATTTTCACTACTCCTTCAAGTTTATCAGAGCTGTTATCTACACTTATATCTTCCAGTCCCAAAACATCGAATACAAAGTCGTTTAATGTAGAAACTAATAAACCGAGATCTTCTTTTGTCAGAGATGCTTTATTTTCGGCTATCTGATTTACTGTTTTAACAGCATCAAAAAGATGAGAAATTAATATCGGAGTATTAAAATCGTCATCCATCGCGGTGTAGCACTTGTTAATCCATGCATTTACATCGAAGGTAGATGATTTTTTAGCTTCAAGATTATTTAGAAGCTTCATACCGTTCATCAATCTTTGATATCCTTTCTCAGAAGCAGCTAAAGCATCGTTCGAAAAATCAAGAACACTTCGGTAATGAGCCTGCATCATAAAAAACCTGACAGCGGTAGGGTGGAAGCCCTTGTTGAGCATCGGAGTATCGCCACTGAAAAGTTCATCAGGGTTTAAAGTATTACCGGTCGACTTACTCATGCGCTTTCCGTTTAGAGTAAGCATATTGGCGTGTAGCCAGTATTTAACCGGATCTTTACCGTTTGCCGCTTTATTTTGGGCTATTTCACATTCGTGGTGTGGGAATTTTAAATCCATTCCGCCACCGTGGATATCAAATTGTTCACCTAAATACTTTGTGCTCATTACAGAACATTCAAGGTGCCAGCCGGGGAAACCTTCACCCCATGGTGACTCCCAATGTTGTAAGTGGGCAGATGATGCTTTTTTCCACAGAGCAAAATCCTGAGGGCTTTTCTTATCGCTTTGTCCTTCAAGAGCTCTTGTATTGCTTTGAAGTTCATCTATATTTCTGCCGGAAAGTTTTCCGTAGTTATTATCTATATTATATTTTTCTACATCAAAGTAAATAGAACCGTCCACTTCGTAAGCCAAGCCCTTGTCAAGAATCGTTCTGGTCATTTGTATTTGTTCTACTATATGTCCCGTAGCCGTTGGTTCAATATCCGGAGGAAGAGTGTTAAATAACCTCAGCACATTGTGAAAATCAACAGTGTAATGTTGTACAATTTGCATAGGTTCAAGCTTTTCCAGCCTGGCTTTTTTCGATATTTTATCTTCCCCGTCATCAGAATCGTCTTCCAGATGCCCGGCATCGGTGATGTTCCTGACATATCGTACTTTGTAACCCAGGTGGTCTAAGTAACGGTATATCATATCGAAACTAATAAATGTACGTGCGTTGCCAAGATGAACATTTGAGTAGACCGTAGGCCCGCAAACATACATCCCGACATGATCTTTTATTACCGGAACAAATGTTTCTTTTTTTCCCGAAAGGGAATTGTATACTGATAATTTATTTTCTTTTATTGTTGACATTTTAATGATTTCATTGTTGAAAGTTGATACCTAAATTATTAACCATTATTTTTTTATTATTTGAAATAATGACAGAATATATAAATATATATGATAGAATTAGGAACAACAAGAATTGCAACCATTTTCAATGGCCGGGAAATATTGTTTAAACTGTGATAAGTTTGTAGTATACATTATTTTAAATAAAAAGTCCCCTAACTATGATTAAGAGAGGGGACAAAAATAATATTCTTTTTTTATAAACACTAATTATACCAAATGCATTATGAAATGGGCCTAATAAATTTTAAGTATTTTTTTGTTTCACTAATTTAAAATTTATTGCATAGCAGAGCTACGGAATCAATTTTAAGTGAAGTGAAATGGAAAAAGACCATAAATTTAAGGCATATATCATGGTGTTTTTGGTATTACACTCCGTTGTAATCAGTATCTAATTTTATATATTGAATAAATTCTTTCTTAATCTTGTCATCTTTGAAAACCCCGCCAAATTCCGATGTTACTGTACTTGAAGATACATCGCTGATTCCTCTTGAATTAACACACAGGTGTTTTGCGTCGATAATACATGCTACATCGTCTGTTCCCAGAGCAATCTGCAGTTCTTTTACAATCTGCATAGTCAGTCTTTCCTGAACCTGAGGACGTTTAGCATAATATTCAACAATTCGGTTCATTTTTGATAAACCAATTACATTACCATTCGATATATAAGCTATATGGGCTTTACCAACAATTGGTAAAAAATGGTGCTCACATGTAGAATAAACCGTAATGTTTTTCTCAACAAGCATTTCTCCATATTGATATTTATTATCAAATGTTGACATTTTAGGCTTGTTTTTTGGGTCTAAACCATGAAAAATTTCGCTGACAAACATTTTTGCAACCCGGGCAGGAGTACCTTTAAGGCTGTCATCATTAAGGTCAAGTCCAAGAGTTTCCATAATATCAGCAAAGTGATGCTCAATTATTTCTTTTTTCTCTTCATCTGTTTTGTTAAAAGCATCAGCTCTCATAGGTGTGTCAACCGAAGTACCTATGTGGTTGTCTCCAATGCTTTCGATTAATTCGTCTATATTTTTGTTGATATCACTCATTCGATTATATCAATTTAATAAACTAAATTGTTGACTTTTTAGTTAAGAAGCCAACTGTTATGTTGGTTATCGTTTGATTATTTACCAATTCAGGCACGCAAAGATATAAATTACTTTCTTATTTAGAATAATTTTAAAGAATAAAAGATGTATAAATGATGAGCGTGTGTAAATGTATGGTGAAGTGTTGAAGTGAAAAGTCCAAAGTCCAAAGTCTAAAGTTGTCTATAGGCTAACGTCTAGCATCTATGAATTCATCAAAATGATATATTGAGTAAAGAAAAATCCCGCTGATTAAATTTAATCAGCGGGATTATATTTTTGTAAACTATGCTAATTTCTTAGTTCACTCTAAAAGTATCATCTCCTTTTTCAAGGAAGTTAATTATCTGGTTAGCAGCTGCAACACCGGCATTAATATTAGCTTCGGCAGTTTGAGCTCCCATCTTTTTAGGAGTAAAGAATACGTTGTTAGGGAATTCTTCTTCAAATTTTGCTTTAGCATCAGGTGCAATATCCGATATAAAATTAATGTCTTTTCTCTCGGACATTAATTTTAGTACACCTTCTTCATCGATAACCTCTTTACGTGCTGTATTTACCAAAGTACCACCTTTAGGCATCTTGCTCAATAAATCGTAATTGATTGATTTTTTTGTTTTGTCGTTAGCGGGTATGTGTAATGATACATATTGGCATGCAGAATATAATTCTTCTACCGTATCAACAACAGTTACACCATCTTTCTCTATTTCTTCTTTACTAACAAAGGGATCGAAAGCAAGAACTTCCATTCCAAATCCTTTAGCTATCAAAGCTACAAGTTTACCTACGTTTCCATAAGCATGGATACCAACTTTCTTACCTTTAAGCTCAGTACCGGCAGATCCGTTATAACTGTTACGAGCAGACATAACCATCATACCAAACACTAATTCAGCAACTGCATTAGAGTTTTGACCCGGTGTATTCATTGCTACTACGTTGTTTGCTGTAGCAGCTTCAAGGTCGATGTTATCATATCCGGCACCTGCACGTACAATTACTTTTAAATTCTTTGCAGCATCAAGCACTTCTTTAGTTGCTTTATCGCTGCGAATTATCATTGCATCAACATCAGCAACGGCTTCAAGTAATTCAGCTTTATCGGTATATTTTTCTAATAATACAAGTTCGTAATTTGCATTATCTGTTGCCTTTTTTATTCCTTCAACAGCTTCTGCTGCAAAAGGTTTTTCGGTGGCTACTAATATTTTCATATCAATGTTTTTTTTGTGAGACGATGCACGCATCGTCTTTACATTATATTTTTATGAACTTAAGCTTTTACCTCAAGTTCTTTCATTACATCTATTAGAGCCTGAACGCTTTCTTTTGTAAGTGCGTTGTAAATTGAAGCCCTGTATCCGCCAACTGAACGGTGTCCTTTGATACCGCTGATATCAGCATCTGCCCACATTTTATCAAATGCTTCTTTTTTGCTTTCGTCAGTCAACAAGAAAGTAACGTTCATGTTTGAACGGTCTTCAAGTTCGGCAGTACCTGTAAATAAAGGGTTTCTGTCTATTTCAGCATAAAGCATTGCTGCTTTCTCATCGTTGTGTTTTTCAACAGCTTCGATTCCTCCTTGTGCTTTCATGTGCTCAAGGTTGAGCATTGCTACGTATATAGAAAATACAGGTGGAGTGTTGTACATCGAACCTGCTTTTGCGTGTACAGCATAGTCTAACATTGAAGGGATCTGACGGCCGTTTTTACCTAAAATCTCATCTTTAACTATAACTAGTGTAGTACCTGCCGGTCCTAAATTCTTTTGAGCACCTGCGTAGATTAAATCAAACTTAGAAATATCAATTTTTTTACTGAAGATATCAGAAGACATATCAGCTACCAACAATGCATCTGTTTTAGGATACTCTTTAAACTGAGTTCCGTATATAGTGTTGTTTGATGTAAAGTGTAAGTAATCTATATTAGAAGGAATTTCGTATCCTTTTGGTATAAAGTTGTAGTTTTTGTCGCTTGAAGAAGCCAACACTTCAACATCGCCTAGTCCTTTAGCTTCTTTAATAGCTTTTTTCGACCACGCACCGGTATCTAAATATGCAGCCTTTCCGCCTTCTTTTAATAAGTTGAAAGGAGCCATCAAGAACTGAGTACTTGCACCTCCCTGAAGGAACAATACAGAATAACCTTCCGGAACACTCAATAATTCTTTCGTCAAAGCCTGAGCTTTGTCCATGATTGCGATAAACTCTTTCGAACGGTGCGAAATTTCTAAAACAGAAAGTCCTATTCCGTCTAAATCTAAAACTCCCTCAGCAGCTTTTTTAAATACATCCTGTGGTAGTACACATGGTCCTGCCGCGTAATTATGTTTTGCCATTTTAAACTATATTTTACTATATGAGTTGTTATTGTTTTAAAGTGTAAAATTAGTAGCTTTTATATATTAGAAGGTCTTTGGACTATATTTTTTTTATTTAATAACGAAATTGATTTCTAAATATGAATATTGAAAGCTAAAATTAAGCTGGTAATTTCATATTTATGATTTTTACAGCTAAAATGTTTCATATGGTAATAGTATATATGTAGCTATATGTAATTTGATAACTACTAAAGTAGCGATGGATCATGTTGAAATATGATACAAAGTATAAAGGCAATTATTGTGAGTATTAAAAAAACAGATAGAACTATTTTTTAGTCTTTTTAAAGTCTAAAAGTTTTAGATTTTTTCTTTTATACGGTTTTTTCTCCGGTACTCTATTTTGATTTGCTGCTTTTACATTTTCAAATAATGACCATTTACCATCTATCCACCTAAAGGCATCAAAAGTTAAATCAGGACCATAGTATTTGGCAAATTCTTTCTTATCGGAAGTAAGTGGAGATAAGTGATCCATAATAATATATCTTTCCTTATCATCCCAATTCAGTTTCATACTTACCATTGAAGCAAATTCGTATACCATCCTGTATGGTGCAGGAGGGATTCTTTTTGGGCGTGGTTTTACATTTGTGTGTAAATCAAAAATTGGAGAACCAAATTCTAATTCTTCCCCATGCTTTATTGTTAATACATCAATGATTTTTTTTGTTGTATAGGTAGTATTACCATCCCAACCAAGAAGAGTATAATATGTTTTATCGTTGTGTGTTCTGGTAAGAATATTGTAATACAATGCACCAAACCACTTTTCAGGGTAAAAAGACCTGTATTTGTATGATGTTATAATATCGGACTGATCGTAAAGTTCTATAACTCTATAACCACTTTCTGTTTTTAGTTGAACAAACCCGTAAAATGTATATGTTCCGTTTTCGTATGGAAATGCCCAATTATATATTCTTAGTTTTTGATCTTCTGATTTTATTATAGACATTGTTCTTACAGAGTCAAAATCATATTCAAATGAATTTTCCTGTTCAATTGCACGTTTTAGAAAGGTTCTGAAAACCTCATTATTTTCAATTCTCAAACTTTCATCTTCGAAAGATATAATAGTTTTTCCAAGTACCCCCAGAACCTCGTTAAAGTCCTGCATAGTGAGATCTTCTCTTTCGTATTGTTCGTATAAGGAGGCTTGTGCCAGGATGGAGGCACTGTAGCTAATTAAAAATATAAATAAGGTAAAATAACGCTTCATTTAGGGCTTTTTCGAATTGTCGGCAAGGTAGCAAAAAATATGAATAATGCTTAGTTTGATCGTTATTTACATGCTTCTTATCTATAAACTACATTTATTTATCAAGAATTGCCAAACCTTCAAGGGCTGATTTATCATTTGGAGAGTATATCAATACTTTGTTGAATAATATCCTTGCTTCTTTTGATTTTCCCAGTTGAAGAGAGTTCCACGCATACATTATAAGTCCATCATATCCAAAAGGGTAGAGGTTAACAACCTTTTCGAATAGTGCCTGTGCATATCCAAATTTCTTTTGATTATAATATAGTAATCCCAATCTGTAATTTGCTGTAACATTGTTTGGAGAAATGGTAAGGATTTGTTTGTAAATTACTGCTACCGCATCCCACTTTGCATTGGCCGCCATAGGAAGTATCAGCCCATATTTTGCTTCTTCAGAGTAAGGGAGTATAGCACTAGCAATGGAATAGTATTTTTCTGAGGATTTAAAATCTCCTTTTTGATAATAGAGCCAGCCAAGCCTTAGGTTTATTTCATAAGAAGTATCAGAATAAACTTCTATCAGTTTATTAATTGATTCATTCAGATTATTATCTTTTTCAAATTTATAGCTATTCTCAAAAGCCTTTTGAATTTTACTTATTTCCTGAGCATTCGCTGAAAATGATAGAAAGAGTGCTATTATAATGATGATTATTTTTTGCATATCGTATTTTTTTAAAAGTTAAATCTTAAGCCAACTAATATTGACTTTAATTCATATTCTGTTTCCATTTTATTATAGTACTTTTCGTATTCGTTGGTCTGCATGACATTCCTAAGTTCTATATAAGCCTGAAAATGTTTGCTGAAATAGTAATTCGAATTTAAGCCATACCAATAATTAGTTGCATCATAACTATTGTATATAATCTGACCGTCATTATCTATAAAATTGTAAGCCTTACCATACATTCCAAAAATATTCATACTGAACTTTGAGTTAAAGTTTGATCCTATATTTTGTTTTATGATATAGTTGTTTTTATTTGTGTCAAATAGATTGTATTGGTAAATAATTGAAGTATTGGAGTATAGAAACTTATTGCCAAATGGGTAGTATTTAAGCGAGATGAATGGTTGAAACTGAACTTCGTCGTTTATATTAGATGCACTTCCTCCAAAGGATAAATCTGTATTTTTAATACTTTTTGATAGAGATAAATAGCCAACAAAGTTATTTTCAGAATTATTTGGTATATAATAAGAGGAACTTCCACCGCTTCCACCTCCATAACCAGAACCATATCCAGAACCATATCCGGTACCGTAGCCTGATGATATTGTTCCAAACCAGTCTGATATTTCTCTCATGTAGGTAAGTCCAACTTTTAAATTAGTTCCTTTTGATATACGTGTATTCCAAGAGAAGTAAAATTGATGTTGTTTAATTTTCTCGTCAATGATACTTGCAGAATATGTACTGTCGTAAATTGAATTTTCTCCTGTTATTAATGAATAGTTGAAGAAGAAATTGGAATTACCTTCCGAAAAATTGAATAAATCAACCGAATAATAATTCATAGTATTCCTGGTTCTCTGGGTAATATTACCCGTAACTTCACTACTTACATTGTATTCTCCAAAAGAGTAGTATTTATATTCGAAACCAAGACTGTTAAACAGGTTGTTACTGTTGTAAAAGCTTACTTTTTCTCTATGATCTCTATCCAGAGATAGCAATATTTTCCTGGCATCCGAAATTTGTGCACTATTGAGGTAGGCAAAATATAAGTACTCCTTGGCTACTTCATCTTCAGGTGATCTATTACTCACATTTTCGAGAAATGGGATAGATTTTCTATAATTTTTTTGCGAATAATAAGCTATTCCCATACGGTATTGAAGGTAGTAAAAGTCGATATCTGATTTTAAGGCTTTCTTCCCGAGGTCTATTAATTTGTTCCATTCTTTTTGCTGGTAATAATGGTATGTTAATTTATCTACATTATTTAGGTTTAAATTTTCCTGAGCAAATATATTAACCGTCCAAAAAACATTTAGAACAAGAAATAGGGCCAATATTTTTATTTTTAAATATGTCATACTTTAACTAATTCAATATGTTTTATTCCTTGTTTGTTGATAGCGATACTAAATGATCCACTTTTTAAAATTTTATTTGAAGAATTTAGTGTATATGAGCTCTCCAGTATTATTTCAGAGGGTGAAAAATCATTATCGATATAAGAGTATTTTAGGTTATACTTCGCCCCCAGGTAAATATAAAAAGGAGATACAAGATCCTGAATAAATCGTTTATTTTGAGAAAATAAATTATCTATAGGCATATTGTCGGTAACTGACAAATTTTTGTAATAGCCTTGTTCTATCTTGTATAAGCTGATATAAAATGTATATAAAAATGATTTTTTACTACCTTCAAAACTCACAAATTGAAATGAAGAACCATCGTTTTTGAAATACGCAAAGGCATTCGTGTTTAAACATTTTATGTAAGAGTTGTTAAAGGCGTCAGTTCTAACTTCAAATTCGTGATCATAGTTTTTGTCGTCAAAAACCTGAATAAAGTTATTGTCTGCTTCTGCAAATTTCAAGCGTTGCCCGGGAATAAAATTTAATGCATTTTTAAGGAGTGAGTTTGTTTCGATATTCGATACTAATTCGCCTTCGTTGGGAATAGCATAATTAGCCACTGTAACAGTATTGGCCGTATTTTTTATAATACTCTCGAAAGGGTATTTTAATGTCTTTGAACCAATGTAAGACATTGTTTGAAATTGAAAATGAAGATGAGGGTATGGCGACCTTCCTGAGTTTCCAACAGAAGCTAATAATTGGCCCTTTTTAACAAAATCACCTTTCTTAACTTTAAAAGTGTCTGATTTCAGATGACTTAATTGAGAATACAGATAATCACTATGTTTAATTACCAGACTATTTCCCCAGTTTTGAAGTGTATTTACCTTTCCGATAATATTATCATCGATACCGTCAAATAATTCTACTATTGTTCCGTCAGCAGGGGCAACTACCGGTTTGTTATAACACAGGTAATCTTCTACAAAATCTCCATTATTTTTAAATTGCGATTTTTCAGAATTCAAAATAATAAAGTCCCAGGCATCTTTCCATTCTCCAACATGCGTATGTTCTCCGTTATGACCCTGAGAAATTGTCCATTCTCCTAAAACCGGTAAATAAACAGGTAAATAGAAAGGGATTGGAAAGCGCTCCTTATTATTTAAATGCTGATATAGGTTTTTTTCAGGAGCATTGTGCTGAACAATTGGTTCTACCAAAACATCACCTTTTGAAAGTCTTAGTTTCATTACATACAGAAACATCAAAACAACAATATTAAATGGTAATGAGTAAATTGGCAGCCCCAAATAATAAAATAGTTGCCCCATCCCAAAAGTTATTATTACTGTTATTGGCAGTAATATTAGCATC
Organism: Bacteroidota bacterium; assembly: GCA_039714315.1. Taxonomy (NCBI): domain Bacteria; kingdom Pseudomonadati; phylum Bacteroidota; species Bacteroidota bacterium. The sequence continues at coordinate 11,323 of JBDLJM010000036.1, forward strand.
CACGAATAAGACCATTTACTTGGTATAAGGAAAATACCCCCTAAGGCAATAGATGTAAGAATATAGTTGAAACCTATAAAAGTATAACTGAGCTGTTCAGAATCAATTCCGGCAAATTGATAAAATAAAATAGCAATGTAGAAACCAATTAAAGAAAGTGTAAAAGTTATTCTCGAACTTAATAATAAGGCTATAGCAATGATGAAACCTGCTATCTCACTATACTGAAAGGCAATTGCAGACAGAGATAAAAAATATTCTTTTAAGTAAAAAGGATAGGGGATTTCTCTGAGAAACTCATGCATATTAACCAACAGTTGCCCTCCAAGAGCATATAGCTCATTGTAGTGATAAATCCCCCTTTCATTTATTCCAATTCCTGCTAAACTGTTTTGAGATAAATCAATTACCCATATTCCCAGTAAAAAAGGTAAACTTAAAAATGGAAGGTAGTATTTACTTAATACTCCTTCAAGAACAAGAGTAATAAACAAGGTTAAAATAGAGACAATTGCAACTACGACCAATAGTTTAACACCGGGAGCAAAAATCACTGCTGTACCCAGTCCTACTAATAAGGCATTGAAGCCATAATAACCGTTTTTAATGTTTTTTTCACTAAACTTAAACCACAGAGCCGTTTGATTTGCAATTAATACAGATAATAAGCCCATGAGTCCTATCCAGAAATCGAAGAAACTAATGAGCATAACTGCAAACCCAAGTATCTTATTCTTTGAGAAGAATATTTGAGAATAGCTATGAGTAGTAATATCAAGATATTTTTTTAGCATTTTTCAGGTAATATATGTTATCAGTAAGCTGTTTTTATTTTAAGTATTCTGGTACAACTTCCTGAGCTTTAAAGGTTGCGTTATTTTCCTCTTTTCTAATGATGTGTGTATTTTTATCAGCATCAATTAGTACAATATTTGGTCGGAAAGTGATAAACTGCATCCACTGTGTCATATTATAAGCACCGATTCTTCTTATAGCTACTTTATCACCTTTTTGTAATAGGGGGAATTGAATAGCTTGCCTTACAACATCGATATTCATACATAATGGTCCGTATAAAGTTGTGTCTTCTGTTTGCTGGGTTGTAACATCAACAGGTAATACTTCATGTTCGTACCAGAATGATGTAAATAAATTATTTATTCCTATATCTAAGATAGTTGATCTTCTGCCATCAGCCAGTCTCTTATTTGCCAAAACAGATCCTAGTAGGTAACCCGCATCATCAACTAAAGCTCTTCCACTCTCTAAAATAAGTGTAGGCAAATCTTCAGGTGCAAAATCGGCACTCATAAGTGCTCCTGTAATTGCCTCTGCATAAGCATCGAATGTAGGACAGGTATCTTTACCCGGCAGGTAGGCTCCTTTAAGTGTGTTTTTTGAAGCAAATCCTCCACCCGTATCGATGTATTGTATTGAGTGATTAAATTTTTTCTTTAATGAAGTTGCTAATTCTGCTAATTTAGAAACGGCAACGGCATATGCGTTTGGTGTAGTAATGTATGTTCCGATGTGGGTGTGTAGCCCTACTACATCAACTTTTTCGCTGTACATTAACCTGTTTAAAGCCTGCCATGCTTCTCCATTTTCATAATTAAATCCAAATCTATCCCATTGGGGATAAATACCCGTATCCATATTAACCCTAATTGCAACTTTAGGACGTTTTTTTGATGATTCAGCAATTTTTAGAATTGAATATAATTCATCGAAATGATCGATATGGATAAGTGATGAGTTACTAATAGCCAGCTCTAAATCCGTATCGCTTTTGTCAGGTCCATTGAAAATAATTTCATTTCCGGGAACTCCATTTTTCAACGCCTTTTCGTATTCAAATCCTGAAACTACTTCTGCCCAAGAGCCTAATTTGTGGTATATTCTACATACCGCATCTAAGTAGTTTGTTTTGTATGACCATGCAAATTGAACTTTTGGGTAACGGGATGTAAAGGCACTTTTGGCCTCTTCATATGTATTTCTGATGATTGTTTCAGAAACAGCAAATACCGGTGAACCGTATTTATTAATTATATCTTTTATTGGGATTGTATCTATATGGCTTAATGTCTCAATAGAGGTTTTCATGCCAAACTTGTCAGGAACTCCCGCATTGATTTTATTTATTATAGGTCTTTCGTATTTTAATTTTGTCATTTTTATATTTTTTATTTGGTTATCAGTTTATTCATTTAATTGTGTTTATGTCGATTAATACAATAATTCACAGTATCAGTAAATCAACATAAAAACAAATTTTATTATTACAATTCACCCGTAATACTCAATTGTTCAAATTGAGAAATATCACCTATTAAATCGTAGGAATACCTGATAAACATTTTTCCAATATCGTAGCTGGTATAGGGCGCAACTTCTTCTTTATTTGCTAGTTTAATCAAAGATTCAGGAATATTCTGACCGGCACCTACAGCTAAATATACCCATGCAGGAATTCGAGGATTAATTTCTATTAAATAATACTTTCCTTCATTGGTTTTTATCATTTCGAGCTCCATCCCTCCACGCCACTTTGTATCTCTTAGTAAATCGTGTGTTATTTTTAGAAGCTTTTCATCGCCTAAAGTAATGCCTCCCCAGGCTTTCCCTTTATCGGTGATGTATTGTTTACGCATAGGTACAGCTCCAATTGTATTACCTCTACCGTCACCAAGAGCTATAACATTAACTTCAGTTCCTTTAATAAATTCCTGAATAATTACCGGTAGCCCCCATTTTGAGGATATTTTATTGAAATGTTCAATAACCTGTTCTGAATTATAGGCTAAGTATGCATCGTAGAATTTTCCTTTAACCAGTACAGGGTATTCAAAATCATCCCTTAAGCCAGAAATATCATTAAGGTTAGTTAACGGGACACTTTTTGGTACATCAATACTGTACTTTTCACCAAATTTGTCCAGATTTATTTTATCTCTTTCATCAAATTGCTCTTTTGTAGGTAAAAAGGTTTTAATGTTTAAAGCCTCCAGTTTTGACTGAGAAGAGATAAATGTAAATAGTTCAGCGTCAAAATTAGGAATGATGAAATCGAGATCTTCTTTTTCATTGATGTATTCAATTCTATCCATCAAAGCACTGGAACCAACTGAAGGGTAGGGGATCTGATAAATTTTATCAGCTATATTATCCATGTAAATTCCCGGCTCCAGATTTTCGTAAACCAGTCCAATAATTCGTACGTCAAATGATTTTGCTTCTCGCAAAGCCCTAATCACAGGAACCCCCGGACCCGGATTATCGGTATTGTTGAGCCCCGTAACGGCTATTGTATATTTAGGTTTACTCATTTTCTAAGAGGTTGTGATGATTAAGCATTCCGATAAAATCTTCATAGTTTCTTTCGAAAGTATATTCGTCTACATCGTATTTATTTAGAACATGAAAAGAAATATCACTTTTAACCTTTCCTGATTGAAATAGTTCTAATATTTCCCTTGCAATATTGTTTAAAGTAAAAGAGTCACCTGAATTAGGATCAAAAACAAATCCTGTTTCACTAATTGCTATATTTTTTTTGAGTTTCATATTGTATTTACTTATAAGTTTATCTGTTCAATATTTTTTTTTCGTCTAAAATAACAATAGAACAACAACTTTTAAAATCAACTGTTATTATTTTACCAAGTGTCTAATTATTTAGGAGAAGCTATTATGTTTTCGAATTCTTCCTGTGATATCTTATATAATACAAAAATTCTTCTCATAACATCCTTTTTTCTTCCTTTTCAAAATTAATTATACTATTCGTTATAACAGTTATAAAATTTGGTGTTAGTTTTATACTATGTTTATTTGTTGAAGCCAATTTTTATTTATTTACAATATGTAAATAATGAATTGAAATTAATAAATAAAAAACTGCCTCATATAAATGAGGCAGTTTTCGTTTTTTCAACACTTTTTTTAATTTTTACAGATGTCCAATTGGGTCAGGAGTACCATCTGGGTCACCATTTACATATCCATCTGTAGCAGGATTACCACCTGTAAGTAATAGAACACCACACATATGTGGAGCAGCCATTGAAGTACCACTCATTGTAGCAAAACCACCACTTTTATAGGTGGAGAAAATATCAACTCCCGGCATACAATAATCAATAGGTGGATTACCATAGTTAGAGAAATAAGCGAAATCATCATTTATATCCATAGCAGAAACAGTCCAAATATATTGACCATTTACTCTGGCAGGTGAATGATTATTCGCATCATCAGATTCATTTCCGGCAGCTAAAGCGAAAAATATACCATTTTCGGAAGCAGCAAATACTGCATCATCGATTGGCTGATATACACCGCCTCCAAGACTCATATTTACAGCATCTCCCGGAGAAGCATTTGCAGCAACAAAATCAATTCCGGCAATAATTACCGAATAAGCTCCACTACCTCTTCTGTCTAATACCTTTACAGGTACAATAGTTGCATTTGCGGCTACACCTACAACACCAATTTCGTTGTCGATACCTGCAACTGTTCCGGCACAATGCGAACCATGGCCATTATCATCGTCTGCATAAGCATCATTATTTATGAAATCGTATCCTTTAGATCCGTCCACATTTATATCCGGATGGTCTAAATCTACTCCTGTATCAACAATCCAGGCAGTTTTACCTGTTGCATCCTGAGATCCTACACGTGTTATACCAAAAGGAACACTTTGCGCAGGTGGTTCAGTTGGAGTAGGTGGTCCGCCTCTCAAAATATTCATATCACCTAAACTAAACATTTTGTCCGGAGCTATATAAGCAACTCTTGAGTCGCTTTTTAAATGTTTTAATTGCTCTTCGTTTAGTTTTGCTGCAAAACCATTTAGAACAGCACCATAAGCATGTTTTAAGGCACCTTCTTCTATCCCCAACTGTTTAGCTTCGGATTTCATAGCCTGAATTTTGTTTTCATAACTTAATTGAACATCATTTTTGTTCAATGAAGTTTTTAGAACTACAATATATTGCCCCGGAATTACCTCTTCAGATATATTGCTATAACTCGCTTTATCAGGTTGAGTTATATCTTCCTGATTAGTTTTTACTTCTTCTTTGTTACACGAAGAAATAATTAAACCCAGTGAAAGAGCGAATACTCCCAATAGAATTTTTTTCATAATTAATTAATTTAATGTTAATAATTGTGTCAAAAAAACTATCAAATATATGGGTATATACATAAGTTAATGTTATGTAATTAAGTGTTAATGTTATGTAATCTAGATGTGTGCACCTTGTTTGTCAGTAACTTAGCGAGGATGTTCTTACTTATTAAGTAAGAATGTTGAATTTTTGGATATTATCAGACAGACTAATAGTATTTTATGATTGCATTTTGATATTTAACTGGTATTGGTAAGAAACAAAGCCTAAATCAGAGTTATTAATGCTCAACATATAATTAAACAAGTTGGATGTTTACTATTTATTAAAGCAATTCTTCAATAGATTTCCTATCTGTCCTTTTCCCTTTTTTATAGTCGCTTACGGTAATTCCTGTCTCTTTTTTAAATTGCCCGGAGAGGTATTGTACACTGCTATAATCCATCATATAAGCAATCTCAGAAAGGGTAAATTCATCACTGTCGATAAGCTCTTTTATTCTCTCTATTTTATTTTGAATGATGAATTTTTCTAAAGTAGTATTTTCGTGTTTAGAGAATAATTTTGATAATTGTTGATAACTTAGATTAAGCTTTTCTACTAAATATTGTGATTTTTGAACCATTGAATTAACATTATTCATTTGATGAATTAATTCAATTACAGCGAGTTTTGTTTGTTCTACAATCTTTTTTTCTCTGCTAATAACCAATCCAAAGCCTTCTTTTTGCAAAATAATGTCTAATTCTTCAATTGATGGACTGCCTTCTGAGAAAATAACTTTAGCATAACCTAGTTTTATGCTAACAATATCTACCTTGTTTGCTTTAATGATATCACTGATATTTTTTATACAACAATTACACATCATATTTTTGATGTACAATTCCTCAGTATGTGGATATGTTTTATTCATTGAAGGTTCAAATATCAATATAATAATTAATGTCCCAAAAAAAATATTATTAATAAAAGTTAATTAAAGTTAATTACGCGAAGCTTATTGTATTTGTTACTTTTGCATCGAAAAATAATATTCATCTTACGTAATATAAGAGAGATTGATTTTAAGTTCAGATACAAGATGAAGTAAATTATTTGTTACAAATATCCCTTGGAGAGAACAGTTTTAGGGCTAAAAGAGATTTAATAAAGATGAATAGGAATAACCGTATTGATGCATTTGCAAAGTTAGGTGAGTTTTTGGGCCAATTTAAAATAAGCGGAAACCAAAAGAAAGATCTGGCGATTAATGCAAAATATTTTGATGAGTTTGAATCACAGATAAATAAGGCTGTTCATTATAACGGGTGGTTTACAAAGGATAATGTTCTTTTTGCATTTGAAGAATGGTCAAATCTTTTGACTGTTGAAAAGCTTACATACTGGATGGAAAAATATCCTTACAGTGTAAAAGAACCGAAGATTGTCGGTCTGATAATGGCAGGGAATATACCATTGGTTGGATTTCATGATTTTCTTACTGTTTTAATGAGTGGTCATAAGGTGAAGGCTAAGCTATCGTCGAACGATAAGCAGTTTTTTCCTATGATAGCCGCTTTGTTGAAGGATGAGAATCCCGATTTTGTTGATAAGATAGAGTTTACAAACGATAAATTAGAGGGGTTTGATGCTGTTGTAGCTACAGGGAGCAATAATACCGCACGTTACTTTAATCATTACTTTAAAGATTATCCATCAATAATACGCCAGAACAGAAACTCTGTGGCAGTATTGTCGGGAGATGAAAGTGAAGAGGAGTTAAAGGCATTAGGAGAAGATATATTCAGATATTTTGGATTAGGTTGCCGTAGTGTTTCAAAACTATTTGTTCCAAAAGGATATGATTTTGATAAAATATTTAAGTCAATATACAGTTATAAAGATATAATCAATCACGCCAAATACGCAAATAACTATGATTATAACAAGGCCGTATATTTAATGAGTAAATTTAAGTTGGTTGAAAATGGTTTTTTTATGCTTAAAGAAGAGGTAGGCTATGGAAGCCCTATTGCAACTTTATTTTACGAATATTACGACAGTATAGAAATGCTTAAAAACAGATTGTTGCTTGATGAAGAAATGATTCAATGCGTAGTAGGGAACAGTAATTCTGTGGAGGGAGAAGTAGCTTTTGGACAGTCTCAGCACCCGGCATTGTATGAATATGCTGATGGTGTAGACACAATGGACTTTTTATTGAAATTATAGATGTAATTTATTGATAATTGCAAATTACATAGTATTAAATGAATAGAACTTAATTAATGAAGAAATTAATAACAATTATTACAGTACTTTTTATTGTAGGGCTAGGTATAGGAGGATATTTGTATTCGATAGTATATATGTCGAATGTGTCTATACCCGGTTCAGAAAAAGCATATGTTTATATTAGAAATAATGCCGGGTTTGAAGAGGTACTTGATTCATTGGATGTTTATCTGGACGATGTTTCCTCTTTCGAAAGAGTTGCAAAATTGAAAAAATATCCCGAATTAATAAGAACAGGAAAATTCGAAATAAAAAATAATTGGTCGAATAACGATTTGGTAAATCACCTGCGATCAGGAAATCAAGCCGAAGTAAAATTAGTTTTCAATAATGCAGATTCAGTTGAGGAATTGGCAGGCAAGATCAGTAAACAAATAGAAGCAGATTCGACAGATATTGTTAACTATATATTTGATCCGGCTTTTTTGAAAGAAAATAAGTTTACAAACGAAACAGTAGGGTCGTTATTTATTCCTAATACTTATTTTGTGTACTGGAATACTGATGCTGAAACTTTCACATTAAGAATGTTGAAAGAGTATCGTAAATTCTGGAATGAAGATAGACTGGCTAAAGCAAAAAAAATAGGGTTAAAACCATCACAGGTAAGTACATTAGCTTCTATTGTGCAGAAAGAAACGGTAAAACGTGACGAAAGAAGAACAGTAGCCGGGCTTTACATGAACAGACTTAATAATAACTGGAAATTAGAATCAGATCCAACAGTTATTTTTGCTCTAAAAAAACAGGCAGGTTTTAAAATAGAAGTTAGAAGAGTACTCTATAAAGATTTAAAGGTTGATTCTCCGTATAACACATATATGAATAGCGGATTACCTCCGGGACCAATTACTATACCTGAGATAGATGCAATAGATGCTGTGCTTAATTACGGTGAAAATGCGTATTTTTTCATGTGTGCAAATCCGGAAAGAATGGGATACCATTCTTTCGCTAAAAGCCTTAGACAGCATAATAGAAATGCCAGGAAGTATGCACATTGGCTAAACCAGCAAAACATAAAGAGATAGATGCAAAGAAGCCTGATCTATTTAATTATACTATTCATTTTTATAGCTCATAATGAATCGTCGGCACAAAGTTTTTATGAAAAGAGTGATACTCTCAATGTAAAAAGACGAAATTTTGTAGTTGGAAGTACTATTGGTGTTGGTAGCTTAACTGTTAGCGGGCTATATCAATTATGGTATAAAGATTATCCCCAAAGTGATTTTCATTTTATAAACGATAACCAGGCCTGGTTGTACATGGATAAATTTGGACACGCAACAACCGCATATTGGTTTGGAAGTATGGGTATGAAATCATTCAGGTGGTCGGGTATGAGCGAAAGAAATGCTATTTGGTGGGGAGGTAGTGTAGGCCTTATATTTTTAACTACGGTAGAGATTTTTGACGGTTTTTCGGAACAATGGGGTGCCTCTGCCGGTGATGTTGTCGCAAATATTTCTGGAACTGCTTTATTAATAGGTCAGGAATTAATCTGGAATGAGCAGCGTGTAGAATTAAAGTTCTCATATTCACCAAGCCCATATGCAGATCAAAGTCCCGAATTATTAGGTAAAACACCTGTTCAGTCTATAATAAAAGATTATAACGGACAAACATATTGGTTGTCGGTAAACCCATGGTCATTTGCAAAAGAAAGTAGTTTTCCAAAATGGCTAAGTGTGTCTATGGGCTATGGAGCCGAGGGTATGCTTAGTGGAAGTAAAGAAATTCCCGAAGGTAGTTACTCTAAGTTTCTGTTAAGTTTAGATTTAAAACTTTCCAATATCAACACAGGTTCAAGGTTTTGGAATACATTTTTTGACGCAATTAACGTAATAAAAGTACCTTTTCCCGCTCTGGAATATAATACCAAAGGTAATTTTGAGCTCCATCCTATATATTTTTAGATAAAAATGTAAGTTTTTTTAGGTGACTTAAATCTGTGATTTCACCAGTGAAAGCTTGCCTTGTAGGATTAGTGTATTGTTGAATAAGAAAAAGATTACATAATTTATCAGTGTATTTTTGCTAATTAATTGAAAATCAATTAAATTTAATATAGCAAAAATACACTATGAGACTTTTATTAATAAGCGCTGTAACCTTTGGTTCAGTTTTTTTTTCCCTTTGGATTAACGTCAAATCAATATTTGATACCGAAAAGGAAGAAGAAACTGACTTGGTTATAGTGTCAGAAATAAGTAGCAGGCCTGTGCATATTGACGAAAAATATGCAAATATGCTGGTGCTTATTCCTAAAAATGATAAGCTTAAGTGTTTAAGTCCGATTTTGACTAAAGATTTTGTTGGTTTTAAGGAAGCTATTGGGTTCAGAGAATCATCAGGTAAATATGATAATGTTAGTAAATTCGGTTACTTTGGAAAATATCAGTTTGGAAAATGTGCTATGAGTGATTTGGGGATTTATGATGCTGAGGCATTTTTAAAGTCCGCTAAATTGCAGGAGGAGGCTTTTGTAGCACTTTGTTCTTTGAATAAATATAAGTTAAGAAATTACCTGGCAATATATGATGGTAAAACTATAAACGGAATTGAACTTACAGAGTCCGGCATGCTGGCAGCATCACATTTACTAGGTCCCGGAGCAGTTATAGCGTTTATTAAATCTGACGGGAAAAATGTAGGAAAAGATGGTTTAGGAACTTCATTGCTTGAGTATTTAGAAGTATTTAAGGATTATGATACTTCAGTAATTACGGCGAGTAGTAAAATTACGTTAAGAGTATCTTAGAAATGCTACAATATTAATTGAAGCCACCCATTTTGGTGGTTTTTTTATTTAGGATAAATGGTAAAGTAATGGAAAGATTTGTTATAGATCATTTAGGTAGGCAGTTAAATGTTAATTATCCTCCAAAGAGAATAATTTCGACAGTACCATCACAAACTGAATTATTAGCAGACTTAGGTTTAGAAAAGGAGGTAGTAGGAATTACCAGATTTTGTACATATCCGGAAGACTGGAAAAAAAGTAAAGAAATAATCGGTGGAACAAAGCGCCTTGATTTTAATAAAATATCAGATTTAGCACCTGATTTGATAATTGGCAATAAAGAGGAAAATGTAAAACCACAGGTGGAGAAAATCGCTGAAAAGTTTCCTTTTTGGATAAGTGATGTTCAATCTTTTGAGGATAATCAGAAATTGATTAGAGATGTTGGAGAACTATGTGCTAAAAATACTGAGGCTGAAGTGTTGTGTAGCAGGATTGATGAAGTTTGCTCAAGAGTAAAGGATGTTCAAAAAACACCAAAACGCATAGCGTATTTTGTGTGGAGAAACCCGTTTATGGTTGCCGGAAATAATACCTATATAAATTCATTGCTGAATAAACTTGGATTTATAAATGTATTTGAAAACTATGAAGGACGATATCCAACAATCACATTTAAGGATTTAGAAAATGAAAATCCGGATGAAATATTCCTGTCATCAATTCCATTTCCATTTAATTCAATTCATGCTCAGGAATTTGAAATGCATTTTTCCGATATGAAAATAAGATTTGTTGATGGAGAAGTGTTCTCATATTTTGGATCGAGGATTGCAAAATCAGAGGAGTATTTGCTGTCAATGATCAAGTGAATTACAGGTCATTTTGGATTTTAATAGTATTCTAAAAACAGAAACCAAAAGTTTTTACTTCTGGTTTCTGTTTTCTGTTTTATTGTTAGACTAATAATAATTTATTTGATGAAAAGGGGTGAATCTTTGAATCAAAAATGATTGATTTCCTTTTTTTGAACTCTAATTTATCAGTATTTATAACTGAACTTATGCTGTCATTGCAATCCAGACATTCTAAACCATCTTCCGTCATAATCCAGTAATGATTTAGCATTTGATAACCCCAGTAATCATTTATATTATCTATATGTCGGATGAAGTCATTCATATTTTCTTCAAAATAGATTACCGTTCCAACAGGTATGAAAAGAATAGCCTTTAATTCCTGATCGCGCATCTTACTTTCGGCAGGAGTAGAAAAATAATCGTTTAGTATTAATTGATTATCTTCTACTGTATATGAGTAATTAATTGCTTTTACTCTTTTTAGAGCCTTACTTCTTGATTTGCCCCTGGCATATTTTTTTATTCTTAATTCAGAATTCCCTGTTCTACTTTCCTGAATATCAAAATCCATTTCATTAAACAGCAACTCTGAACCACTTTCGGTTTCTCTCATGGAAATACTTTCATTATTTATAAATTTTCCATAAGTGTAATAATCAGAATTTATTGTTTTAATTATTATTGTGTCGCTCTCTATCATTAATGGTTCCTGTTCGGTCATAGAACTTCTCGTGCTAAAGTCTAAAGAATTATCTGCAACTATTGTTATAACTCCTGAAATTGAAGCAAACCATATAACTACTAAAACGATTACAAATACGGTGTTAATTCGTGATTTTCTGGTTAAAATTCTGATACCTAACATTACTAATAACAGGATAGGTATTAATATGATTAAAGACCCTAACACTAATGAAATATTAAGTTGTAATACCGAATTAACAGCAGTTGACATTATATCCATTAATGATCCGTCATAGAATATTTCTCCTACGGAGTTGTTTGCCATGTAGAGACCAAAAATAAGAGCAGGTATTGTGATTACTCCTACAAGTATTAGAGCCACACCAAG
>JBDLJM010000037.1 GCA_039714315.1 Bacteroidota bacterium
TACTTACAGTAGTACAAAATATAATATTGTCAACTTTACCCCCTCATCCAATTGATTATTCATTAATGAGAAATAAATGCAGTAAACCATAGACTGAATAGGTCGAACCAAACGCTTTATATGATTTTCTCCCCAAAAATATGACTTACTTATGAAATTCCTAAAATGGGATTTTTTCCCATTTTAGTTATTTTATTGTGAAAAATGTTTTTGGAGTAAGTTTTTATTTATATATTTGTCCTGTAAGTAAGTCATAAGAGTTGCTTTTTCATGGTAAATTTGGGTAGTTGCTAGGCTTGTAGAATCTCTACAAGCCTTCTTTTTTTCATAGCTTTTTTTTCTTGTCATATATTCTAACATTTGGAATAGTTCCCAATAAACGTTTTTTTCTAAAAAATACTTTGCAGATTGATTTTTATTTATATATTTGTCTGGTAAGTAAGTCATAAGAGTTACTTTTTCATGGTAAATTTGGGTAGTTGCTAGGCTTGTAGAATCTCTACAAGCCTTCTTTTTTTTTTAAGAAAGCGGTTTGACATTAAAATTGATTGAATAATGTTTTACATTAGCAAAAAACTACTTGATAAATGTCTTCGAATTTCACAGTTTATAATGCATCTGCCGGCTCGGGTAAAACATATACCATTGTAAAGGAATATCTGAAAATAGTACTTTCTTCTTCATCACCGTTTAAGTATCAAAATATTCTGGCAATTACTTTTACAAATAAGGCTGCCGGCGAAATGAAGGAACGTATATTTAAGCAGCTGAAAGAAATTGGCCGGGCCGAAGCATTGAAAAATCCAAGTGATCTTTTGTTGGATTTAGAGCGTGAGTTACAAATAGACCGGGTAATAATTTCTGAAAGGGCGAATAATGTTGCCTCAAGGATATTACACGATTATTCCAAGTTTAATATTTCTACAATTGATAAGTTCACGCATAAGCTGATCAGGACTTTTTCGTTCGATTTGGACTTGCCGATTAATTTTGATGTGGAAATGGATCATAATTCCATACTTTCCGATGCTGTTGATGTATTGATTTCTAAAATTGGAAGCAATGAAAATCTTACAAACGCTTTAGCGAATTTTTCTTTGAGAAAGTTGCGGGATGAAAAAGCCTGGGATATATCTTATTCTTTGAAGGAAATATCAAGTGAGTTGTTTAAGGAAGAAAGTGCTTCTGAAGTTGATGAACTGAAGAATTATTCAATCGAAGATTTCGTGGAACTTGGAAAGAGTCTTCGTAAACTGGAAGCATCGGCTATTGAACAACTGAAAAAAACAGGGCATAACGCATTAGAGCTGATCAGTGCTCATGATTTGTCGGATGAGATGTTTTCTTATAAAGCTACTCCCAAATATTTCAATAAGTGCTCTGCCGGAAAGTTCGATATTGAGACACCTAAGCAGGTTAACGGACTTTTCGAGAAAGGACAGTTGTATTCAAAGGCTAAATCGAAGGAGACATGGGCATCTGTTATAGATTCCATTTTCGATGATTTATCAGATTATTATAGTTCAAGCAGAAAATGGGTAGAAGAGTACGGAACTTTGGTTGTACTAATAAGGCTTATTCTCCGAAATATTGATTCTATTACAGTTCTTAATGAGATAGATAAAGAATTGGAAGAGATTAAGAAACACAATAATGTGCTTTTTATTTCTGAATTTAATAAGCGTATTTCTAAAGAGATAAAGGATCAGCCCGTACCCTATATTTATGAGCGTATAGGGGAGAAGTTCCAGTATTTTTTTATCGATGAATTTCAGGATACTTCTGTTTTACAATGGGAAAACCTTATTCCGTTAATCGAAAATTCAATAGCTACCGGAGGGAAATGTGTTATTGTTGGTGATGGTAAACAGGCTATTTACAGATGGAGAGGTGGAAAAGCTGAGCAGTTTATCAATTTAAGTCAGGGTAAAGTTGATTTCCCTTTTGATATATCGCCTGCCACACTCGATAAAAACTATCGCAGCTATAGTCAGATAATTGATTTTAGTAATGATTTTTTCAGGTTTACTGCTAATACATTTACCAACGTCAGTTATGAGGAAATGTATATTGAAGGGAATAAGCAGAAAAGTAATAGTAAGTCGGGAGGATATGTTGAAATTGATTTTATCGAAAAAAACGAATTAGAAGATTTTGATGATCAAAACAATCAAAAGATAGAAGTCGTAATCCGCGATTTAGTTGACGAAGGTTACAGATTGAGTGATATTTGTATACTTACAAGAAATAACAGGGAAGGTGTTTCAATTTCTAATTATTTAATGGAACAGGATATAAGTGTTGTTTCTAAGGAATCATTGCTGATAAAGAATGTGGAACAGGTTGATTTCTGTATTCAGTCATTAAAATTAATTAATTCTAATGATGATTTTGATGCCCGTTTAAAAGCTGTTGAATATCTTATTAATTCTTCTGCTATTGATATTGCTTCAAAGGACAGGCATGATATTTATACCGAGTTTATTTCGCTTGATGCATTCAGTTTTTTTGAAAAACTCAAAGATTACGGAGTGACATTTAGCTTAAATGATTTTTTGAGATTGCCACTATATGACGCCGTAGAAGAGTTTATTAGGGTTTTTGATATCGCAGAATCTGCATCTACCGAAATTCAGTTTTTTCTGGACTTCGTTCTTAACTTCAGTTCAAAAAATAATACCGGTATTAATTCTTTTCTGGAGCACTGGGAAGAAAAAAAGGATAAATTAAGTCTTGTAATTCCTGAAGGTCTGGATGCTGTTCAGGTAATGACTATACATAAATCCAAAGGTTTGGAATTCCCGATTGTAATATTTCCTTATGCTAACTGGATGACGGGAGACAGAAATGCCAGGACATGGATACCTTTAGAAAATGCTGAGGAAAATTTTAATGGAATTAAAAGTGCTCTGGTTCCGTTAAATAAAGAGTTGGCTTTTACCGAAAAGGGGGAGCAAATATATGCCCGACACGAAAATGAGCTAAAACTTGATAATTTAAATTTGCTGTATGTTGCAATTACCCGTCCCGTACAAAGACTTTATGTTATCACTTACAATGATAAAAGAAAAAAACTATCGGAATATTTTTCGGCTTATTTAAAGTCAAGTTCGGAGTATTTATCAGGTAATTTAATTACAGAAAACGATAAATTTTGTTTTGGAAAAAAAGAATTCGCTAAAACTGAAGATAATGCCGGTGTAAAAAAATATGAGCTTGGTAAGCTTAACTCCTATAAATGGACAGATCGGGTTAGAATGAGTTTGGAAGCTCCGAGGTTCTGGAATATCGGGGAGATTACGGAGAGCGAATATGGAAATCTTGTTCATTATACTTTATCGCAAATTCAATATAAATCAGATGCCCCGAAAGTCGTAGATAATTTGGTGGTAGATGGAAGTATTGATGAAAATATAGTTGGTAAACTTAAGGGTTTGATCGATAAGGTTGTTTCTCATTCTGAGCTTGAAGGCCTGTTTGCAGAGGGTAGTATTGTAAAAAATGAACAGGATATTATTCTGTCTGACAATAATATTTTACGCCCCGACAGAGTTGTTATCAACGACAATAAAACAACTGTGATAGATTATAAAACAGGAGTAAGAACAGAGGAGCACGATGTACAGATTAATACCTATGCCGATGCTTTAGAGCAGTTGGGGTACAATGTGGATAAAAAACTCCTTGTTTATTTGAAAGATGACGTAGAGGTTGTGAATGTTTAATAATATAACTTAGATTTGCGCATGCTATTTGATGAAATTATAGGACACGAACGGGTAATAGAGCATTTAAAGAGTTCAGTAGACCGTCAGAAGGTTAGTCATGCACAATTGTTTTCTGGACCGGAAGGGTCAGGAGTATTGCAGGTGGCTTTGGCATACGCACAATATGTGTTATGCTCGCAAAGTCAGAATAAGGAAATATGTGACAAAAAAATTGAAGATTTAAATCACCCTGATTTACATTTTGTATATCCTGTAAATACAACTACTGAGGTTAAGTCGAAGCCTATTTCTAAAGATTTC
This sequence comes from Bacteroidota bacterium, assembly GCA_039714315.1. Taxonomy (NCBI): domain Bacteria; kingdom Pseudomonadati; phylum Bacteroidota; species Bacteroidota bacterium. The sequence goes on from JBDLJM010000037.1 coordinate 4,029, forward strand.
ATTAGTTATTGGAGGGAGTTTATTTCAGAAGACAAATATGCGAATATTCAGGATTGGTACGAAAAGATTGGTATAGAGAAGAAAGCGGGGCGTATTGGGGTTGATGAGGCAGCAGATATTGTGAAAAGTATGACCTTAAAAGCCTATGAAGGTGAGTTTAAGGTTATGATAATCTGGATGCCGGAATTTATGAATACCCAAACGGCTAACAAACTTCTGAAGCTGATCGAGGAACCAACAGGGAAGTCGCTGTTTATTTTTGTTACCGAAGATGATGAAGCAATAATAAAAACTATTTTGTCAAGAACTCAAATAGTATATTTCAAAAGGCTCAGTGATGAAAATGTACAAAATTACCTTGTCGAAAATCTGGAGTTAGAAAGCGATAAAGCTGCAGATATAGCGATTAGGGTTGGCGGAAATATAAATAAGGCAAGGAGTTTAGTGCTGGAAGATAAAGATGAAGGCAGATTCCAGGAGTTATTTGTTGATTGGGTGAGAGGATCGTTCAAAGCCGATATTAAAATGTTGATCGATTGGGCCGATTTAATGGCGTCGAATGGAAAGCAGTTTCAAATTAACTTTTTAAAGTACGCAACCAGAGTTTTTCGTCAGGCTCTCCTTGAGAATTATGAAGCTAAAGATTTGTCATTTTTAAAGCTCGAAGCCAAAGGCTTTAAATTTGAGAGTTTCATTAAATTTGTTCACGGTCAGAATATTTTTGACTTGATAAATGAACTTGATTTGGCTATTTTTCATCTTGAAAGAAATGGAAATCCAAGAATTATTTTACTGGATGTATCGGTGAAAATTACCAGAGGATTACATAAAAAATATAAAGTATAGAATTCGAAGAATCGACTAAGTTAAATCTTAAATTATACTTAAGGCTATGATTAAAGAAATATCCAGCACTCAAAACTCTTTGATTAAAGAGCTTATACAACTGAAAGATAAATCGAGATTAAGAAAGAAAAAAGGTCTCTTTTTGATTGAGGGAGTACGCGAGTTAAGCCTGGCATTAAAAGGAACTTACGAAATTGAAAAAATTCTATTCCTTCCCAGAATAATTGATGTAGCTAAGATTGAATCTTTGTTCTATGGTAAAAATATCCCTGAACTAATAACTATTACCGAAGAAGTTTATAAAAAGTTAGCTTATCGCGATACAACTGAGGGAATAGTAGCAGTTGGAAAGTCGAAAAGTCACGATATTGATAGTCTGGAGCTGAAGTCGTCTAACCCCCTTATTCTTATAGGGGAAGGAATTGAGAAGCCCGGGAATATTGGTGCTATTTTAAGAACAGCGGATGCTGCTAATATTGACGCTGTAATTATTTCAAACCCCAAGGCCGATTTATATAATCCGAATGTAATTCGCTCTAGTGTGGGGTGTATTTTTACCAATAAGGTTGTTGCCGGAACAAATGAAGAGGTTATTTCGTGGCTTAAAAGTAATAAAGTGAATGTTTATTCGGCTGCTTTAACGGCATCTAAACCATATCATGAAGTTGATTTCACCGGTCCGACAGCGATCGTTGTTGGAACTGAAGCAACCGGACTTACCGGTGAATGGCTTGAGGCTTCAACACAGAATATTATTATTCCAATGGAAGGGGAGATAGATTCGATGAATGTTTCTGTTTCTGCAGCTATTATTTTGTTTGAGGCGAAACGGCAGAGAATTCAACATTAATAATTTTTAGCCTTTAGCATATCCTCGGTAATTGTTCAGCAATGGGCATACTTACAACTCTGGCACCTCCAAAAATTCCGTTGCTTACAACTTTTCCTATATGCTCGCTTGTAATTTCTCCGATTATTTTTGAATTAACACCCTCAGGGAGGTTTTGCATTGTGGATAGGATTTTATCTGCTTCAGAAGGATCTACTATTGTGATCATGATACCTTCGTTTGCAACATATAATGGATCCAGTCCGAAAAGTTCACAAGCACCATTAACCTGTTTTTCAACGGGTATTTCATCAGAGTTTATGCTGATCCCGGTTTTGGTCTGAATCGCTATTTCATTAAGAACCGTAGCAACACCACCTCTTGTAGGATCGCGAAATAGTTTGACGGCGCTTCCGTGCTTGTCAAGGATTTCTTTTACCAGATAGTTTAAATTAACTGTATCGCTTTCAATTTCTGATTCAAATTCCAGTCCTTCTCTTTTTGAAAGGATTGCGATTCCGTGGTTAGCTACATTTCCGCTTATTATTATTTTGTCACCAGTTGAAATTTTACTCATGTCAAGTTCAGCCTTTGGATGCATTTCACCAACACCGGTTGTGTTTATGAAAATCTGATCACCATGACCTTTTTCTACAACTTTTGTATCGCCGGTTACTATTTGTACTCCCGATTTATCTGCAGCCGATTTTATGGATAGTAAAATTTTCCACAGGTCTGAAACCAACATTCCTTCTTCAATTATAAATGCCAGTGAAATATATTTTGGAATACCTCCGGTCATCGCCACATCATTAACAGTTCCATTAACTGCTAATTCTCCTATATCGCCTCCCGGAAAAAATATTGGAGAGATAACAAAACTGTCTGTAGAGAAAGCAATATCTCCATTCATGTTGAAAACAGCTCCGTCGTCACGCTTTTGAAGTTTATCATTGTCGAAAAGCTTAAAAACACCGTTGTCGAGAAGTCTGTTTGTGAGTTTGCCACCACTGCCGTGTGCGAGAGTGATTCTTTCGCTATCCATGTCGGGAAAGGGGGATTTTTCTACAAGGTCGTTCATAATCAAGAGTTAATATGAACTAAAGATATGGAAAAATTAAGGTAAAAGGAAAAAGTTTACCCTGAACTTGTTTCAGGAAAAAGTATGCACAACCGCAAATAGCAGATAAATCATTAGAGCATTGAATCATTAAATTTTCCGATAGCTCACAAAACTATAATCATATTTGTTTTTCTCATCGGCCGTATGTTTTTCTCGAGCGAGTTCTTTCCATGCAGATAGATCAAATTTTGGAAAGAATGCATCGGCTTCAAATTCACTATGAACTTCCGTAATAATCATTTCATCTATTAAATTGCTGTCTAGTGCCTGTTGGTATATTGTAGCTCCTCCTGCTATAAATGGAGAGTCATCGTTTTCTACAATACTTAATGCTTCTTCGATAGAATGGGCTATTTTGCATCCTTCCTGCTTGTATCCTTTATCTCTGGTAATGATAATTGTTGTTCTGCCCGGCAGTGGTTTTCCAATTGACTCAAAGGTTTTACGACCCATAATAAGAGTATGTCCAAGAGTAGTGGCTTTAAAAAATTTTAAATCGGCAGGTAAACGCCAAATTAAGTCGTTTCCTTTTCCTATTGCATCGTTTTCTGCTTTGGCAACAATTAACTTTACTGTCATCTCTTATGTTTTTTGCGAATGTAGGTTATTTTGGTTTATCCGGGAAACAGCATCGGTCAATTACGGATTTTATTTTAAATTACAGAGCCTTTTCCATTTTAAAGTGGGCTATTCCAACTTCGAAAAACTTTTCTCCAACCACTTTATAATTGAGTTTTTTATAAAATTCCATAGCCGATTCTCTTGCGTGAAGTAACATTGTTCTAAACCCCTTTTGTCTTGAGAATTTTTCTGAATACTCAACAAGTTTCGACCCAATTCCCTGTCCTGATAAAGAATTGTCAACAGCTACCTGCCGCATTTTAATTTCGTGCGTATTTACCGGGGATAAAATTAATATGGAAACCAGTTTGCCACTGATAAAAGCGCCTATGTGGAAATCTCGGACATCTTTGGCTAAAAACTCCTCAGTAAATTTTAAGCCTATTGGTTTACGTAATATTTTATCTCTAAGGTCTACTGAAGCGATGTATTCATCAGAGTTATATTCTATTTCTTTTATTTTTAGCACAATAGTGGATTGAGATTTGCTAAATGTCAGTGAACCCGGCTTATCCTTTTTTACAAAGCAAAACCAGTTTTTCCTTATTTGTAATCTCGATGTGGTCTTTTTTAAGTTCTATAATGTTTTCATCATTTAACTCTCTAAGTATCCTTCCAACACTCATTACAGACATATTTGTAAATTCAGCCAAATCTTTACGGCTTAATTCAGGTTTTAACGAATCGCTTTGAAAAACACTTTGTGATAACTCTAACAGTGCCCAGGCAAGGCGGCCATGCATCTGCTTTGATGAGTTATTGGATAAATTGTTGAATGTGTTTAATGTCTTTACGTTTATTTTTTTTACGGTTTCTATTGCAAAGGCATTATTTTTATGCATAAGTTTCTCAAAAAGTGATTTGCTGAAGCTGCATACAACTACATCAGTCAGGGCAACTAAGGTGTATTGAGTCGAGGTTTCAACGAAAAGACTGTATAGTCCGATAAAATTACATTTTCGCTCAATAAGGGATAGAGTTCGTGTATTTGGGTATTCTTTATAAAATTTCACAAAACCGTCCTGTAAGAATAGGATATCACTACTCGAAGACCCTTGTTTGGCAATAACCTCCCCTTTTTTATATCTAACAATCAATTTAGATTGCTCCAAAGCCTCCATCTCCTCATCTGTTAGCATGTCGAAACAGCGCGACCTTCCTTTACAGTCTAAATCCTGATATTGTGATTTGTTAAATGTCATCTTTTGCATTTTTGAGAGTGCAAAGGTAATTTATTATAATAATTAATAGCTATTTCATTTGGTATTAAAAAACACATCTTTAACATTTGTTAATATCAAACGTTTATAATATTAGTAAACCTATAACATTTACATGTTTTAAGTGTGTCAAATTTGGTGATTATTATAAGTTAATTATGACAGAATACAGGATTAATTAGAATCTACACTCTTATTTTTGCTTCCGTTATTTTATTTCAAACAATAATTAATCATATGAAGAATTATGCACTAATGTTTTTGACTTTGATGGCATTCTGGCTTTTGCTGAATAATTCAGCGAGCATGGAAGTTTTAGCTATCGGAGCTGGTGTAAGTTTGCTTGTATCATTGATTTTCTGCTCAAAATGCGAGGTATTTAGCTCTATTTCCTTAAGTCCTAAGGCGATAATTGCTTCAATTTCTTTCGTAATTGTATTTGTAGGAGCTTTGATAAAAGCCAATTTAAGCATCACAAAGAGAGTTCTTTCTCCAGCTTTACCAATTAATCCTGGTATTGTGAAGGTAAAGACTACGTTGAAGTCAAAGATGGGAAGAATGGTATTGGCTAATGCAATTACTCTTACGCCCGGTACATTTACTTTAGAAATGGATGGAGAAGATTTGTACATCCACTGGGTAGACGTAAAATCGGGTGAAACTGAAGAAAGTACAAGAGAAATTGTTTCGTCTTTTGAAAAATATTTAGAGGTAATGTATGGATAGTTCAATATTGATATACACAGCTGTAGCGATCAGTTTAGTCAGCGTTTTGGTAGCCTTAGTCAGATTTGTTAAGGGACCGGAAAAGGTAGATCGTGTTGTTGCTATCGATGTTATTTCTATCATTGGTATTACAATGATTTTATTGTTAGCAACATTGTTTAAAAGAGAGATTTATATTGATGTAGCCATAGTTTATGCATTACTTGGTTTTATTGGTATAATCGTTATTTCACGATTCTTAAAAAGAGGTTTGTAATGGGAAATATATTCGAATTAATAGGAGGTGTATTTCTGGTATTAGGTTCAATTTCATTACTGATAGCATCAGTTGGATTGTATCGTATGCCCGATTTTTACAACCGTATTCAGATAGGAACTAAAGCTTCTACATTTGGAGTATTGCTTACCATTATTGGTATAGCTTTCATCTTTCCGGGATGGTCTCCAAAATTATTGGCAATGTTGATGTTTGTATTGTTTACAAACCCTATATCATCTCACGTAATTGCTCGTGCAGCTTATTTCACGAAAGTTCCGCTTTCTAAAGAAACAAAGGTTGACAAATTGCAGGAAGTGAGCGAAGGACATTTGAAAAAAGTAAAAACTAAAGAATAGAAATATGTTAACTGTTTTAGCTGCAATTTTAGGAATAGCAAGTATGGTAGGAGCATATTTCGCAATTCACAGTAAAAAATTAACTGTTGCTATAATCGCTACAGGTATTGTAGGTATGATTGCATCAATTTTGTTCTTGTTATTGGCAGCACCCGATGTTGCAATGACAGAAGCATCTATTGGTAGCGCCCTTACTACTGCAATATTTTTCTTCACTTTAAACAAAATAAGACAAACAAATGGATAAGAAAACATTGATAGCGCTGTTAGTAGCAGCAATGGCCGTTGTTCTTTTTCCTTTGTACGAGTCGTATCAGGGAAGTGAAGTATTAAGCGAAGTAGGACAATATTACGCCGATAACGGCGTGGAAGATACAGGAGCACAAAACCTGGTTACATCGGTAGTTGTAACTTATCGTGGTCTTGATACCTTAGGAGAGGTGACAATATTATTCCTGGCTGCTTCGGTAATTTCATTCTTCTTGAGCTTTAGCAAAGAAGAAAGAATAGAAAATCGTCAGGTAAGAAGTATTACTGAGATATTAACAACATCTACTCAGGTTTTAGTGCCTATGATTTATATGTTTGGTGTTTACATATTTGTCAACGGGCACCTAACTCCTGGAGGAGGATTTCAAGGGGGAGCTGTAATAGCTTCAGGAACTTTATTGATGTTCTTGTCTAATCCGAAATTCGAACTAAATCACAAAATAATACACTTTGTTGAATCTACTTCAGGTTTAGTATTCGTGTTGATTGGTGTTATTGGTGCATTGATGATGGATGGTGGATTCCTTTCAAACAAGATTGCCGGATATGGATTTGGTCAGGTAGGTACAATTCTTAGTGCCGGTGCAATTCCTATTATCTACACATTCTTAGGATTGAAAGTAGGAACGGAATTATCGAATGTTCTTGGAATTTTTGTTGAATCGCAAAACGAGAAATAAAAGACATGGAATATATAATTATATCAACAGGTTTTGCGCTTACAATTTTCGGATTGTATGGTTTATTATCGCAAAAAAATATGATTAAGATGATTCTTGGATTCTCAATATTTACCACTGGTATTAATATTGTGATGGTTGCCATAGGATACATCAAAGGCGGAACAGCTCCAATATTGGACGAAGCCGGAAAAGAAATCGGGAAATTCGTTGATCCTTTACCTCAGGCATTAGTATTAACATCAATTGTAATCGGACTTGGAGTTACGGCAATGATGCTTGCTTATGTAATGAAACTTTATAAGGACAAGAAGAGTTTGAATATAAATGACTATAAAGATTTAAAATGGTAGGACCAATATATATTATAGCACTTGCACTCGGACTTGCATTTTTTCTCGGATTTTTCGGGAAATCTTTAAAAACCGTATCTGGTTATTTAATGTTGGCAGGTCTGGCATTTATGACTTTTGTTTCGGGGCAATGGCTTATGGCGTTTGTAAACGGTAGCGAAACAACGCAGGAAATTTTCACAGCAGGATTTAAACCTCCATACTCAATTAACCTGAGAATGGGAATGGACGAAGCAGCGTTTACTTTCTTAGTAAACTTAGCTGGTCTTTTAGGTGGTACTTACCTGTTCCAGACTCTTAAGAAAGTTGGGAATGCTTCAATGAGTGTTTTCCTGGTTCTTATTATGAGTTTGAACGTAATAATAATGACACGAGATCTTTTCAACCTTTTCGTATTCGTTGAGATTGGAAGTATCGCTACTGCAGGATTGATTATTTTGGATAAAACTTCAAAATCTCTTCAGGCAGGTTTGAAATACATGATTGCTACAGGAGTAATTTCAGGATTGCTTTTAATCGGAATTATATTCGCATATTACTTTGCAGGTAGTTTGAATATAGATAGCATTATTGCTGCAAACATCGGCGCTACAAAAGCGGGAGCTGTTGCAGTATTCTTAATAGTTGCTGTTTTGGTACTTGAGTTAAAACCTTTCCCTGCAAACGGATGGGGACTTGACGTGTACGAAAGTGCTAACCCGGGTATCGGTGCAATGGTATCGGCTGGTGTTGCAACTGCAAGTTTGTTTGTTCTTTATAAAGTTCTTCCAATGGCGGGAGCTGATTGGTATCAGTATATCGTAATTATTGGATTGTTAACTTTTGTAGGTTCAAACCTAGTTGGTACACAACAAAACAATGCAAACCGTTTGTTGGGTTATTCTTCAATCGGACAAATTGGATTGGTAATGACTGTTATCGGACTTGAGCCTGTATTAGGTGAAAGTTTCAAGTTCATCGCATTTGCATTGTTGCTTAACCACTTTTTGGCAAAAGCCGGATTGTTCTGGATTTCAGGAATCATCAAAAAACAAAACATAGCTTCATGGTCGGTTCTACGTAAGAATTCGGCATTGCTTACTATGTTTATTTTCGCTGTATTTGCGCTTATCGGATTTCCTCCATTCCCGTCTTTATTTGCAAAATACGAGCTTGTTATGGGCTTAGTATCTTCTAATAATGCATGGATTGCTGCTGTTATCCTTATAGGATCATTTGCTGAAGGAATTTATATTTTCCGCTGGGTAGGTGATGTATTGAAAAATGAAAACTCTGAGGAAGAAACAATCAACATAGAGTGGAATAAATTTATTCCTGCTGCATTGACTACTGTGGCTCTTGTAGCTGCCGGATTCATGTCGGTTTCTTATGTTGAAGGAGCTTATGCTGCTTACTTTATTCCTTTGGCATTCATTTTAGTAATTGGATTGATTGATTTCCTTCCTGCATTTGTAAAGAACACTGTTTCTATTGCAGGTATGGCTTATTACTCATATATACTTTACCCACTTATCGAGGGTGATTTAATGCGTACAATTTTCTTCGCAATCTTTATGCTTGGAGGTATTCTTACTCTTGTAGTTGGATACAACAAGTCAGGAAAACGCGAAGGGTTTTACCCGGCCGCTTTATTAATGTACGCAGGTCTGGCAACTATCATTACTGCTGATAATATGTTTGGATTCTTCTTTGGATGGGAATTAATGACCGCAGGTTCTTATTTCTTAATTATCCGTGGAAAACGCTCTAAACCTCATGCATATTCTTATATGTTGTTCTCTGTAGCAGGAGCTTACCTGATTCTGTTAGGATTTGGATTTGCCTTTGCTGGAGGAGCTACTCAGTCGTTGACTGCTCTTGGAGATATTACTTTATTACCATCACTTGCATATACTTTATTGGCTGTTGGTTTTATGACAAAAACTGCTTCTTTGGGTCTTCATATTTGGTTGCCCGGAGCACACGGTGAGGCCGAGTCTGATGTTTCGCCAATGGTGTCGGCAGTATTACTTAAAGCCGGTGTATTTGGATTGATGTTGTTGTTCCTTAACATGGGCAATAACGGTGATACTTTATTGTTTGTACTTGGTTGGGTTGGAGCTTTCACTGCATTAGTAGGAAACTTAGCTGCAACATTCCAGGAGGATGCTAAACGTATGTTGGCTTACTCTTCTATCGGACAATTAGGATACATTTTATTTGCTATTGCAATGATGACTCAACTTGGATGGTTAGCAGGTTTCACTTACGTGATAAACCACTTCTTGTTCAAAGCTATTCTGTTTATGGTGATTGGTGGTATTGTAGCAAAACTACATACTCACAACCTATACGAAATGGGAGGTTTAATTAAGAAAATGCCTTTATCTTTCACAGCAGTATTAATTGGTATCATCACTTTATCAGGTGTGCCGCCGTTATCAGGATTTGCCGGAAAATGGTTGTTCTACAACGCTGTTGTTCTTAAAGGATGGTATATCCAGGGTGTGATAGTATTCTTTGCAGGTACAATAGCATTTATGTACGCATTTAAACTTATACACTCTATTTTCTTGGGTCAGTTGAAAGACAACCACAGAAATATGACTGAGATAAGTCCTTCTATATTGATTCCGGCTTATATTTTGATTGCAGGTATATTCTATTTCTCTGCATTCCCTCAGGATATTTTGGAACCAATAGGAAATATGTTAGCCGGATTAAACCTAGCAGGCGATCCTGTAGTTTGGAACGCTGACGGATTAGCAACAACTCTTTTAAGTCACTGGAACGGGACAGCTGTTATGATTATTATCTTAACAATGTTTGTTTTAGTACTTGGATACCTTTGGTTGATTACAGGTAAAACTAAGAAACTTGAGCAATTCAATATTGCTTATTCTGCCGAGACACCTTTCCGTCCTGAGACTACTCATGTTTCTTATAACATGTTTGCCGGATTGAATAAAGCAATCGGATTTTTAGTAGCACCAAAGATTACAAATTTCTGGAACAAAGTAAGTACTATGGTACTCGACTTTGCAGGAATGGTTAAGAGATTGTACGGCGGGAACGGACAGGTTTACGCAGTTCAAATCATTGTTTACATTGTAGTATTCTACCTAATTGCATTAGGATAATATATATAAGTTATGAATTACGATATAACAAAATTTTTATGGTCATTGTTGGGGATTTTCATCGTCATGAATTGGGGGATGTTAATGTCGTCAACAATGCGTAGAGTAGGGGCAAGACTTGCAGGTAGAATCGGAGTGCCGATGTACCAGCCATGGGTTGACCTGATTAAACTAATAAGTTTAAAGACGTGGTTGTCTCACGGTTTTATGTTCTACATAGGCCCTGCATTCCGTCTTGTAGGAGGTATTGGGATGTTTCTTTTCATGCCGGTACTATTCTCGCCCGATTTATCATCGGTATGGAGTAATTACTCTTTCGCCGGCGATTTAATCCTTTTACTTTATTTCCAGTCGTTCGGTATGTTGGGAATGGCACTTGGAGCATCAGAAAGTGGTTCGCCACACGCAGCTATCGGTATCTCTCGTGGATTATCGCAGTTTGCTGCTGTTGAAGTTCCAATGACATTAGCAGTAATAGCTATTGCTATTCAACACCAAACATTCTCTTTCCACGAAATTATGGCTGCGCAGCAGGGTGGAATTATGAACTGGACTTTATTCACAAATCCATTAGCTTCTATAGCGGGAATGTTGGCAATGTTGGGTGCTATGAGTCACTCACCGTTCAACCTGGTTAAGGCTCCAAACGAAATTCCGATTGGACCACCAACCGAATACCATGCTTCATTCTTAAGCGTATTGAGAACTAACAGTGCAATTATTCACGTTGTTGAGGCTGCATTGTTCATGAACCTTTTCTTCGGAGGAGCAGATTCGTGGTTGATGTACATCGTTAAGACTTTCTTCGTGTACTTTATCTCAGTATTTGTAGGAATGGTTTTCCCTCGATTCAAAATCGAAGATTCTGTACGTTGGTTCCTTAAGTGGCCAACAGCAATCGGGATAATCGCTGTACTGGTAGCAGCATATTGGAAGTAATTTCATTGTCGTTGGCATTTAGCTGTTAGCCATTTACTTATGGTGATTTATCAAAGTTGATGGCTAAAAGTTGAAGATTGACATTAAAGCGATTTGTTTGTAAACATTATTTCAAGTTCAGATCGAAAAGAGTCAATTTTGTGCATAGTTAAAAGGTTAAAAGTCAAGGGCTAAAGGTTTACAGTGATTTACTGAAAGCCAAAAATGTAAAAAAATGGAAGAAGTAAAAAAAGATAAATTTTTAAAACCTGAGTACGAAGTACGCGAGGTTGAGGCTCCTGATGGATCGATCATAAAAGTTGATCCGTTAAATGACTATTACAGTCAGGAAAAACCAGAGCCATATAAAGTAAAAGAAGGGCCGGTTGAGAAATTCCTAAACTGGGCGAGAGCCGAAAGTTTGTGGGTTCTTGGTTTCGGTACCGGATGTGGTAGTATTGAGATCCCACCACTTGTAACACCTCGTTTCGATATGTATCGTTTTGGTGTGCAAATGCGTGCTACTCCACGTCAGTCAAATGTATTCATAATTTCAGGATACCTTTCAGTAAAGACTTTGAAAAGAGCAATTAGAGCTTATGAGCAAATGCCAAGCCCTAAATATGTTATTGGTTTAGGAAGTTGTACTATAAATGGTGGAATGTATTACGATTCGTACAACACTATAAATCGTTTAGATCATTATCTTCCTGTAGATGCTTACATCGCCGGTTGTATGCCACGTCCTGAGGCTTTATTAGCTGGTTTCGGAGAATTGAAAAAGCTAATTAAAGAAGGAAAAGGTCATAAGGCTAACGAGTATGTTGAGAATCTAGATTGGTATAAAGCTAATCAGAGAAAGATTATCAAGGATTGGAATATGCCTGATTACAACTGGTAATAATGCTATAGGCAATAAGCTATAAGAAATAAGCTTAAAGCATAGAGCCTACAGCCTAAAGCTAAAAAAAATGCAAAAAGGAATAAAAAATTTGATTGAAAAATTCGGTGCCTCCGACCTAGTTGAGAGGAGACCTGGTTTATCTTTCATTACTGTTGATGAGACTAAAGCTGTAGCAGCTATTACTAATCTTAAAGATATTGATGGTTATACTGTATTATCTTTTATTACTGCAGCAGACTGGATCGAAGATGGAAAGATGCAATTAACATACATGCTTAACAATCCTTATGAAATAGCAGAGATCGCAGTACGTGTTATGTTAGAACGTAATGATAAGGATTACGAATCAATGGAGTCTATCCACCACCTTTGGCCAAATGCAAAAAAATGGCAACAGGAGCTAAGAGAAATGTACGGAATAGATTTTCCAACAAGCCCAGGTCTAAACGATCCTTTCATGCTTGAAGGATGGGACGATATGCCTCCTTACCGTAGAGATTTTGATACTAAGCAATTTGCCGAGGAAACTTTCTTCCCTCGTGAAGGAAGAGAAACTAACGATCCTGCTACTTACATGCGTGAAAAGCTTGATCCAAAAGATCCTCAGTTGTACACTAAGGCAAAAAGAGAACAGAATAACAGTTAATTTTTGAGAAATGGGAAAAAGTAAAATATTTACAATGAATGAAGACAGAAGTCTTTATCCAGAACACGATGAAAATGGGAAACCTATCATCGACCTTACGTCTCATAAGTTTCTAAAACTTTGGCAAGGACCTCAACACCCGGGTATTACAGGTAACATGTCATTGGAATTAACTGTTAATGGAGATGAAATTGTTGAGTCAAAAACACACGTAGGATACCTACACCGTGCATTTGAGAAATTACTTGAACGTAGATTATTCGTACAGTGTATGCCAACATCTATTCGTTTGTGTGTGGCTGAACCAGATCCTAATGAGTACCTAATATCAACTGCTGTTGAAGAATTAGGTGGAATTGAGATTCCTGATAACGCTAAATGGTTAAGAATGCTTTCTTTGGAGATGGCACGTTTACAAGTATTGTTACGTGGTGTTCCGGGTCAGGCAGGTACTTTCGCATTAGGTTTAGGATACCAATGGGGTAATTACCTTCGTGATTTAATCCTTGATCGTTTCGAGGAATTAACAGGAGGTCGTGTTTATCACATGTACATTATACCTGGAGGAGTTCGTGGTAACTTACCTGAAGGATTCAAAGAACGCATGTTAGAAAACCTTAAGTTAATTGATGAGTTTATTGTTAAGATAGACAAGTTGATTTTCCAAAATGTTGTTTTCGAATCGAGAGCAAAAGGTTTAGGTCACATTCCAAAAGAATGGGTTGATGAATACGGAGTTTACGGACCTGCTGCACGTGGATCAGGAGTGATGCGTGATGTACGTAAAACTAATCCTTACTTGCACTACGACAAGTTAGATTTTGAACCTCATGTAGAAACAGAAGGAGATGTTTACGCTCGTTCGGTTGTTCGCTACGAAGATTTGAAAATGACTGTAGATTTGATTCGTCAGATATTAGACAAAATACCCGGTGGAGATATAAAAGCTCAAACACCAAACGTTTTACACTGGAAAATTCCTCAAGGAGAAACTTATGCTAAATGTGAGAGTTCTCGTGGAGAATATGGAATGTACTTTGTGACCGATGGTAGCGATAAGCCACGTCGTGCTCACTTAAAAGGACCCTCTTATACACATGCCAATGCATTATTAGACAGATTGCTTATCAATGCAAATATAGCTGATACTGCAGCAATTATGGTTTCTTTAGCAACATGTCCTCCTGAAATAGAGAGGTAAACTGGTTTAACTGTTGAGTTGTTGAGTTGTTGAACTGTTGAATCTTCAACCTAAAACAATTAAACGATTAAACAATTAAACTATTAAACATTAGTAAAAATGGATTTAAAAAAATTATTAACACCGTTTACAGCTTGGGGAAATGTAACTAAAGATCCTGTTACAATAAAAGATCCTTTAAATGAGCGTCCCGGTGCAGACAGATATAGAGGTTTTCACCGTAACGATGTAGAAGCATGTGTTGGTTGTGGTTCTTGTGAAGATATTTGCGAGAATGAAGCAATTGACTTAGTACCTGCAAAAGATACAAAAGATGGTGATTCAGGATTACGTCCAATGATCGATTACGGTCGTTGTTGTTGGTGTGCTCTTTGTGTTGATGTTTGTACAACAAACTCATTAACATTAAGTAACGAGTACAAATGGATATCAACAGATCCTGAAGATTTTAGATTTATACCTGGTATAGATAAAAAAGATTGGGATGATAATAATGACAAGGGTTGGAAAAAACCTGAGCCAAATTATGAATTCTATCCTTTAGACCGTGTTCACATGGACGAGCTTAGTCCTGAAGAACGTGGAGATTCATTTATAGAAATGATGAAAGGTTACTCAAAAGAGCAAGCTCAGCAAGAGGCTGACAGATGTGTAGAGTGTGGTATTTGTACTGCAACTTGTCCTGCTCACATGGGTATTCCTGAATACATCAAAGCTATTCGTAACGATGATTTAGAGGAAGGTTTACGTATACTTTACGATACAAACCCATTACCGGAAATTTGTGGTCGTATTTGTACTCACAAGTGTGAGACAGTTTGTACGCTTGGTCATAAAGGAGATCCTTTATCTATCCGTTGGCTGAAACGTTACATTGCCGATCAGAATCCTTCTGAAAAATATAAAGAAATTCTTGAAGCTGAGAATCTTCAACCTAAAGGAAAGAAAGTTGCAATTATTGGTTCAGGACCTTCTGGATTATCAGCAGCACACTACCTTGCATTGATGGGTTACGAAGTGAAAATCTTCGAAAAACTTGAAGCAGCCGGTGGTATGATGCGTTACGGTATTCCTGAATATCGTTTACCTTACGATCAGATCGATAAAGATATCAACTATATTCTTTCATTAGGGGTAGAGATTCAATACAATGTAAATATCGGTACTGATATCACATTAGAACAATTAGGAAAAGACTACGATGCTGTATTCTCAGGAACAGGTCTTCACCTAGGACGTTCTACTGGTATCCCGGGATCTGATAACGAACACGTTTACGCTTCTCCTGACCTGTTGAGATGGGTTGTAGAAGGTAAGGAATTCGAAGTTCCTGAAAGCGTTGTAGTTATTGGAGGTGGTAACGTAGCAATGGATATTACCCGTACTATGGCCCGTTTACAAAAAGCTAAATACGGAAAAGTTCAGGTTATTGCTACAGCTCTTGAAAAAGAAGAAAACTTACCTGCCGATTTAGAAGAGGTTGTTGAAGCTCGCGAGGAAGGATGTGATGTTAATGCCGGATGGGCTCCGCAATCAATCGAAATAAAGGATGGTGTTCCAACAGGACTTCACGTTGTAAAATGTAACTCATTGTTCGACGGTGAAGGACGTTTCAACCCGCAGTGTGATATGGATGCAAAAGAATTCTGGCCCGGTACCATGATTATTGAATCAATCGGTCAGGGAATGGATCTTTCTTACATCACAGAAGAGATGAAAGAAAAACTGGAATTCGGTCCAAGAGGACGTGTTCAAACTGATGAGTATTTCCAAACAGGAATAGACTGGTTATTTATGGGTGGAGATATCATCGAAGGACCAGACGTTATTCACGGTATTGCCAACGGACACAAAGCCGCTGTAGGTATCGACATGATGTTGAATCCTGAAAATTAATATGATCTAAAATAGTCGGGGCGCGACTCAAAGTCGCACTCCGACTATCACAAAACTGTACTATAAATATCTTAGAGTAGTATAAAAGATAAAGAGTAGTTAAGTATATTAAATTCACTAAAATCGTCTAAAGCAGATAACTCTGTTTTAGACGATTTTTTTTAATATTAAAAGTATTTGACAGTCAGTATTTAATGATGTAAAAGTGATATTTCCTGTTTTAAAACATATTAAAAACTAATTTTCTTTCATATATTGTCTATCGTATTTAATAGAAAATATAGTTGAACCAAAACGACAAATAATATGAAGACATTAGTATCAGAAATTTTAAAGCGAAAAGGTGACATTGTTTACACGGTTAACGAAAACGAGGTTATGTTTAACGCCGTAAAGAAAATGCACGATAAAAAAATAGGTTCATTGTTGGTAGTAAACGACGGTGGAAATCTGGTAGGTATAATTACTGAAAGAGATATTCTTTACAAGTGCTATCAAACCGCGTCATCTATGATAACTACAACAACTACCGTGAAAGAGAGAATGACTTTGTCAGAGAATTTGATAGTAGGAAAACCCGATCAGACTGCCAGTGATCTTATGGCAGTTATGACTGATAAAAAAATACGACATATTCCTATACTTGATAACGATGCAATTGTTGGTGTTGTTTCTATTGGAGATGTCTTGAAAGGTGTTGTTGATGCACGTGAAGCAGAGGCAAACATGCTACGCGAGCATATCAAGAATCCGTTTGGTGTTCATATCTATAAATAAAAAAGTTTTTTTTTAATAATAGAAGGCTGTTTCCTTTATAGGAGATGGCCTTTTTTCTTTTGGGCGTGCCCTTCCGCTTCCGCCCTTCGATGGCTCTGCGATGGGCTCAGGATTGTCAAAGGGCTCCGCTACAGGTCGGGCTTTCGCTCATACTCCTCGTTCGGTATAAGACGTCATACATGACGTCTATACCTCTCTGTGGGGTAACCGCTCTATCCCTCACGCATTCTTATAAAGGGGCAAAATTCATCTAATGACTCAAAGTAATCGGATGAGTAAAGTGCAGACATAATACAAATCACATCATTATCGATTTTCTACTGCCGCCTGGCAGTGATAGCAGCGTTAGCTTTTGCACGAAAAGTTTACTGAGACTCAATGTAGCAGAGTGACCTTGTGAACTCCTGCTGCATTGTGTAGCCGAAAAAACTTTTCGTGCAAAACTATTAGCGGATAGCACGGCCGCCAGCCTAATAATACTTATAAAAATCCTCTAAAATAGTATCGGTTTGTTTTTTGATAGTTGAGGTTTTGTACTTGTAATGGTTGTTCATATACGAGAAAATCAACAGTTTTCCTGATTTGGTAATCAGGTAGCCACTCAGATTGTGATTATTGCTGACAGTTCCGGTTTTGGCGTGTATAAATGGAGGCAAATCCTTGAATCTACCATCCAAAGTGCCTGTTTTTCCACCGGTAGGGAAGAACTCAAAAATTTTATCCATGTTGTGATCTTTACTCATGGCTTCCTCTCTTATTTTTATGAGAATTTCAACCATCGATTTCGGAGTGAACAGGTTATATCTCGAAAGTCCTGATCCGTCTACCCAGCGCGGTTTATGTGTTAAATCGGCCAGGTCGTTTTTCAACAGGTAATCTATCTGGCAACTTCTGTTCAGACTGTCTGTTTGTTTAATATTCATGGCACTCATCAGGAGAACAGACTCGGCCAGGAAGTTGTCGCTGTCCTGCATCATAACCTTGTAAATGCTGTCGCTGGCTATACCGTATATACTTTGGTTTATATCGTCTTTGTGTATTTTTCGGTCTAAATAGATGATCTCTTTATTTATAGAGTCAGAAAGAAGTTTCAGGTTTAACTGTGTAGAAGTTATAAAAGGAACTTCTTTGTGCAGAGTGTCTTTTGAATTTGTTGCCGGAAGCCACATTTCAAAATTGTTAGTTCGCTCATCTCTTCTTAGTTTGAACTTTTTAGCGTTGCTGTATACTTTTATTGAATCCCTGAATTGTTTGGGGTTAACTTCCCATGTGCCGTTAGGGTAAAGGGTTACATTAACAGCGTTGCCGTAAACTGCCAGTGGAGAAATATCTTTCGAATAGTTTTCGTTGTAATCGTCCCAGGCCCAACCTGCGCCAAAATGCTCTTTCGAAAAGTTGGCATCAGAAAAATAGATTTGTTTTTTTGTGTTTTTCAGGAATTTGAATGCTGCATCGTCATCGAATTCGGAATATAGCAGGGTTGGAGCTCCGCTTCCCCAGATAATCAGCGAATCTTCTTTCTCGGTATAATATAGAGTAGGAATCCTGTCTCCAATATTTGTGATTCCCGAATAAAATGAGAATATTTTAGTGTTCGAAGCCGGAGTAAAATATCTGTCGCTGTTGTACTGAACTACATATTCTCCTTTCTCAACATCATAGACACACAGCCCTGAAAATGAATTTTCGAATACAGGCAGATTGTCCAGTTGTTTGTAGAGTTTCTTTTCTTTTTTGACGTTGAATTTCGATGTTTTAACCAAACTTTCTTCATTGTTGTGATTTGCCTGAGCATTTGAATATATGCTGAAGCTGAAAATTAAGGCTATGGTAAGTAATAAACGCATTGTTAGATAATGTTTTGGTTAAGCTGTGTTAGAATTTACAGTGTGTTTTGATTTTAATTTACAATATGAACGGTTTCGTTTGACGGGTCGTAATAAGCTCTGTACTCTTTCAATCCGTGAGATGCTCCATCAATAGGTTCACCCGTTACCAATAGAAAGGTTTTTTCATCACACTCACATTTTGCAATTATGTCGTCTTCAACATTCAATATGCTGCATGTGTTTGGAGATATGTGGGGGCAAGCTCTATCATAGGCTTTGAATTTTTCCGAGGAAGTCCTGTAAATGATAAGACCTTTTATTCCTCCTTTATGATAAGCCCATCCGCCCGGTGATTGTAGTTTTATATTGGAAGGATTGTTTATGTATACATATTCGTCAACGGCAATATCGGGAAGATAGACGCTGTCTGATTTACATGAATAAATAAGGGCTATTATCGCTATAAAAAAAATCCTTCTTAGCATATTATATTGAACTTTGTGCAAATGTAGTAAATTTTAGGTTTGCAGGTTGCTGGTTGCTGGTTACTGGTTGCTGGTTGCTGGTTGCTGGTTACTGGTTGCTGGTTACTGGTTGTATTTTCTCATTAAATCATAAACACATTAACTCTTCTCCGGCATGAACGAGTTAAATTCGCGGTGTTTTAGTCCCAGGCCGACAGCTCTTTT
>JBDLJM010000038.1 GCA_039714315.1 Bacteroidota bacterium
GATAGTTTCACAATTACGGGAAATTTCACCAATGTTACGGATAGCACTATGTTTTACCTTACTAATTCCGATAGCGGAATAAAGATTGACAGTGCATTATTATTGAATGGAAAATTATCCATGAAGGGAAAGCTAAGTGAAACACCTGAGTTTTTGATTTTGCAAGCCAGTTTGGGTAAGGAGCATCTGGGGAAGTTTTTATTGATGGGAAATGAAGATGTAAACTTGAGTGGCGATAAGGACGACTTTCCATACCATATAAAAACAAGCGGGTCGGTATATCAACAGGAGGAAGATAAGCTCAATGATCTGGTAAAAGATTTAAGGCAGGAACGCCATGAAATGGTAATGGACTATTTTTCATCTTCCGACAGTATTAAAGAATCTAAAGAGGGTGATTTGATAAAGAATATGAAAAGAATAGATTCTATTACCGATAAAATAACAATTGAATTTATAGGAGAGAACATTAATACTTATGCAGCTTTAAACCAATTATCTTTTTATAAAGATCGAATTGATATTGATACAGTAAAGCAACTGTATGCAAAAATCAATGATGATATGAAAAAAACGAAATATGCTGAACTTGTAAAAGTTTATATAGATAACAAAAAACTGGAAGAAGGGGATGAGTACTATGATTTTGAGGCTTTCAATACAGAAGAAAAACAGGTAAAGCTCTCCGAATTAAGAAAAAAATATACTTTAATAGAATTTACATCGCGATTTTGCGGACCGTGCAGACAGGCACTTCCGGAACTGAAAAAAATTAACAGAGAGTACGGAGAAAATTTATCAATTGTGAGCTTTTCAACCGACAGAAAAAAAGAGGACTGGATAGACCTGGTAAAGGTTGATAGTGCTTCATGGCCGGTTCTTTGGGATGGGAAAGGAAGATATAGTGAAATACAGGTGAGATACGGAGTTAGTGGTGTACCTTCGTTTGTTGTAATTGGTCCTGATAATAAGATTGTGAAAAAATGGACGGGTTATGGAGGGGCAACTATAGAGAGTATTTTAAAAGAGGTAATTAATTTATAGATGAATTATGGACAAACTGACAAACAAAGAGGAAGAATTAATGAAAATTCTCTGGAAAAAGGAGAAAGCATTTGTTAAGGAGATTGTAGCAGAGATGCCTGATCCCAAGCCTCATTACAATACAATGTCGACAGTTATACGAAAACTGGAGGAAAAGGGGTTTGTTGCTCATGAAACTTTTGGAAATACACATCGTTACTTCCCGTTAATAAAGAAGGGCGAGTACCGTAAAAAGTACATGAACAGTGCTATAGAAAGTTACTTTGAAAACTCATACAAAAATGTGGTTTCATTTTTTGCCAAAAATGAAAAGATAAGTGTTGAGGAGTTGAAGGAGATTATAGAACAGATAGAAAAGAACAAATAATATGGAAGAGTTTTTTATTTACTTATTAAAATCGGGTTCTGTTCTTACCGGCTTTTATCTGGTTTACAGGATTTTTTTAAGAAAAGATACATTTTTACTATTTAACAGACACTTTCTAAATGTAGGAATAATTGCCTCGGTGTTAATGCCTCTTGTAAAGAATAAGGTTTATGTAGGGAGTAATTTCTATCCGGGTTATCTTGTAAATAATTTAGAAAAATCATGGGTAATTACAGTTTCTCCGGAGTTTTCATTATGGGATAGTATCTATCATAATTTAGATGTTGTTTACATAGCTGTTTCAGTAGTGTTTATAATGAAAATTGGCATTAATTTATTGTCGTTTTTTGCTTTTGTAAAGCCTTTCAGTAAAGATAAAAGAAACGGGTTCATATATGTAAAAACAGATATTGATATTTCTCCATTTTCTTTTATGAGATATATAGTTTATAATCCTGCTAAATTCACAGAAAAGGAGCTCGAAAATATATTAAGGCACGAAAGAGAGCATTCTAAACAAAAGCACAGTTACGATATTTTGTTAGTAGAACTTCTTAGAGCTTTTCAATGGATAAATCCAATTGCGTGGTTATATAAAAATGCAATTGTTCAGAATTTAGAGTTTTTAGCCGATTCTCGAGCCATAAATGATGTAGAAGGAAATAAAAACTACCAGCTAACAATGTTAAAGCTTAATTCGGCTGGAAGTGAATTTGAGTTAACCAATAACTTCTATGACTCTTTGATAAAGAGAAGAATATCAATGCTCAATAAGCAGAGATCTAAAAGAATTAATATAATGAAAGCAATAATTATAATACCATTACTTATTGTTTTCGTATTTGAATTTAATACAGAAGTTATTGCGCAGGATATTGATCCTGCCAGTATCTCGGTAAAGGGACTTGATTCCAAAAAACCATATATATCCTATGAAGAAGAACCTTTAGTCATAATTGACGGTATTGTCAGCGAATTAGGAGTTGAAGGAATAAATGCTGTGGATGGTGTAAGAGCTGAAGTAATTGAGGGTGACGAAGGGATAAAAAGATATGGTGATGCAGGGAAAAATGGTGTAATATTGATTACTACAAATAAAAATAAACCGGAAAAACAGTTTAACTTTTCCACGGAAAAGAGAGAGAAAAAACATGTTACTGATAAATCTGCAGAACAGGAGGAAGGTGTTTTTAAACATACAGAAATAGAGAATAGTAATGATGGGATAGGCCTGAAATCAAAATATAACAAAACCGATGAAAAAGTAATACCAGCATATCAGGTAGGGAAGGATATTATACGTAATTCAGGCAGAAGATATTACCGTGTAGGTATGCCAATAGAAAAAGCAGATAATGTTTTTGAGGGCAGACCATTAACGTTGGAGAATGCAAAATCTGCGATCACAGCTCCTTTATACATTGTTGATGGTGTAATAAAACAGAATCTTAATCCAAATGAGATTTCTCCTGATGACATTGAGTTTATTAGTGTACTTAAAGGAGAATCAGCTGTTGCAAAGTACGGTGATAAAGGTAAAAACGGAGTTGTAGAAATCACCATGAAGAAAAAGTAAATTCCATAATACATATTAACCTGAGTTCGACTAGATATTTGTCTTAATCACAAGAGGTTACTGCATGTTTATATATGTAGCAGGGATACTTTTGCCCTGATTTTTTACAGGAATATTTAATAAATCATAGAAAAACTAATTATCAATAAACTAAATAAAAAAGAGTATGAAAACAATTGTAGTAATTCCCGCGATATTATTGCTTGGATTTTTATTTAATGCAGATCTTGTTGCTCAGACCGGAAAAGTTAAAACAGGAAGTATGACAGATGTTGATTCTGTCTATCATAAAACAGTTGCAACAGACGATATGAAAGTAGTCATTGGTTTTCCCATAAATCCGGATGAAGCAAATATCATCCCCTCACCCTTATATATTTTAAATGGGGAAATAATGGAAAATATGGATGCAAGAAATATTAAGTCCGACGATATAGAATCGATAGAGGTACTAAAAAACGAATATGCAACAAAAAAATACGGATCGAAAGGTATAAACGGTGTTATGAAAATAACTCTTAAAGATGAGGCTGATATGACACAGTATACAAAAGAGAAATTATGTAAACCTTATGTGTCCGAATCAAAGCCACTTTATTTAGTAAATGGAAAAAGATATGAAGGAGAAGGTTTTCCTCCCGTAAAGAGGGAAGATATTGAGTCTGTCAGTGTTTTAAAAGGAGAAGACGCAGTAAAGAAATACGGTGAAAGAGCAAATGACGGAGCTGTTGAGATATACACTTTTAAAGATGAGGAGTCGAAGAGAAAATCTCAGGAAAAGATTAGGAAACTAAAAGCAGAAGCCGAGAAGAAAGGGGCCACGTCAATAATATATACCGATGATATTCCTGAAGAATACAGGAATGAAAACTATCTTAAAAATATGACTAAAAGTTTAAATACTAAACTGTATGTTATAGACGGGAAAGAATCTACAGTAAAAGAAGCAGAGAAATTGTTGATGGATGATATATATGCTATTGAGATTTATGATATTGAAGAAAAGGCCGTTAAGAAGTTTGGAGAAAAAGGGAAGAACGGAGTTGTGAATATTGTACTTAAATAGAATTTGCATTTTATACCCCTATATGTAGATATACCTCTTAGTTCAGTAAACTTTGAGGTATATTTTAGTATTATAAAGGAAACAACAATAGATTGTTTTAATAAGATGATTTTCTGTCTGTAGAATTTAATAATACATGTATCTGAATATTAAGCCCACTTTGTTATTGTATTCCAGTGCAGGAAAAGGAATCTTAACAAGGTTGATGGCGTTAAAGACCTTCTTTAACCATTTTTTATTGGTTGGGATTCTTGAGAAATCGATATCCAGCGACAACAGGAACTGACGGTATCTTCTTAGGTAAGGAAAAGGTTCTCCCCGATAATCCTTTGGATTCTCAAATTCGTAGATCATTCCGTTGGCACTGTAACCGAAAGCAATATTTAACCAGGGAGGTATTCTTTTACTTCCTGTAATCATGCTAAGGTTAGCCGACAGCCAATAGGTATGGGCATTATAATCAAGGAAGAAACTTTCGATATGGCTTTCTCCCAGATGATGGTGATATTGCGGATATGGACTTGGATAATAGGAGAATTTCATCAGTACAACCTGTTCGTCGAAAAATGCTTCCTGAACAGTAAATAGTCCGGCCCCTATTGTATTTGCGATCATGTCGTACCACGAAAACCCCCAGCCTTCGTATAGCCCGTCAAAGATTTCTATAGGGGTCTGGAAAAGTAATCCTGCGGAACCTCCGTATATCAATGCTTTTTGTTTACTTACTCCCGATTTTCGCAGAGCATTGTACACGATGGAACTTTCCCAATACGTTCCATAGGCATGTCCGGCTTTATCCATTTGCAGGTATCCGTTTGAATCGTCGTAATAATGGAATGGGACTCTTTCGTGATCTTTATACCATATAAACTGTAGAAATGATAATCCGGCAATATAAGCGCCTGCTCCAATACCGACGGTTGTGTACAGCTTAGTTTTGTTTAAGGTGTCAGGATATGTTTTAATCGACTGATATTGTCCGGCTAACCGGATATGTGAAAGAATAATAATAGCTAAAATTACTGTCTTTTTCATAGGGCTTTCCCAGTCAGTTTAGTTTTAATTACAGTTCGCTTAAAAAAATATCATTTGTTGTTCTTGTACTTTGATGCCTGTCTGTGCCTGACTGACGACGATAGGTTTTATCTGGGATTATTCCGCTATTAATCTACTCTGTTTCTTTTCCCATAATTTTGTTTTAGCACGATACATTAAATAGAACATAATCGGAACTATTATCAATGTAAGGAAAGTAGCGAAGGTCAATCCGAAGATAATTGCCCACGACATTGGCCCCCAAAAAACCATGTTGTCGCCGCCAAAGTACCAATTTGGATTGTAATCGGTAAAGGCGGTGAAGAAATTGAAGTTCATACCTGTTGCAAGCGGTAATAAACCTAAAATAGTGGTTATAGCGGTTAGTAATACCGGGCGTAAACGTTTTTCGCCTCCTTCAACGACCATTTCGAAAAGGTGCTCTCTGTTAATAAAGGCATATTTGTCTAATCCCAATTCCAGTTTTTTGTTATCGATGAGCAGGTTTGTATAATCGATTAATACAATTGCGTTGTTTACCACAATTCCTGCAAGCGAAACTATACCAATCATTGTCATCATTATAATAAATGGCATTTGGAATGTTACTAATCCCATTAATACACCAATCAAACTCAGTACTACCGAGCTTATAATAATGAATGGGGTTGAGGTAGAATTAAACTGACCAACCATTATCAGGAATATCAGGAATACTGCAATTAACAGTGCTTTCGATAAAAATGCCATTTCTTTTGCCTGTTCTTCCTGCTGTCCTGTGAACTTTAAACTTATGCCCTGAGGTAATTTGTAATCCTTAAGTTCTTTTTTTATCTCTTTTACAATATCATTGGCATTAGCTCCTTCGGTAACGTTCGAGAAAACAGTAATAAGTCTGTCGAGATCTTTACGTTTAACAGTAGAGAAAGTAGATGTCATTTTTGCATCGGCAACAGACGAAATCGGTACCTGACTTATCTTTCCTGTTGATTGACTTCTAAAGGTAATGAGCTGATCCATGATTGATGATTCGTCAACCCGGAACTGTTCCTGTAGACGAACGTTTATTTCGTAGTTGTCTTCACCTTCTTTATATGTCGATGCCTGTTTCCCGAAAATAGAGGTACGTATAGCATCTCCAATTTGTCCCGTTGAAACATTGAAACGACGTGCTTTTTCCCGGTCAATAATAATCGGCATTTCAGGTTTTCCTCTGTCAACATCAATTTTCAACTCGTCTATTCCGTCGATGCCTAAATTGTTGATAAAGTGTTTAAGCTTTCCGGCCTCTTCCAGCATTACTATGTAATCGTCTCCTCTAAGCTCTATGTTTATGTCGGCACCGGCAGGCGGCCCTTCTCTGTTTTTGTCAACAGTAACAGTTAATCCGGGGAAGCCTTTTACGGCACTTCGTATTTGTTCCAAAACGTCTTTCGACGATATTCCTCTTCGTTCTGAAGTTTCGCGGAATTCTACAGATATTTTGGACTTGTTTGGTGTAGTGCCCAATCCGGGGCCCTGAGTAGGATCGCTGGTTCCCGCTCCAACCTGGGCTATTACCGATTTAACCATGTAATTGTATGGACTTACATTTCCGTTTTCGTCCTCTTCTTCTACGATAAACTGCTCTGTTACTTCAAGTACTTTTTGTTCCAGTTCCCCGGTTGTTTTGTTAGTTACCTCAATGTCTGTTCCGATAGGATATTCGATATAAACGAAAGCCAGTTTCGGTTCGTTACTAGGGAAGAACTCAACTTTAGGAGTGAATATCCAGAATATTACAAATGATAGAATCAGCAATAAGAAAACCCCTATTAAAAGAAATTTAGGCTTGCTTCCTTTCAAAGCAAATTGTAAAGCCTTTGAATATTCTTTTTCCAGGAAGGGCATTAATCTATTTTGGAACCATTTTGTAGCCGGGTTGAGGAAATACATCTGTAGCTGTCCGAGAATTGCAAGAAGAACAGCAATGTTTCCAATTGCAATTAGTGCTTTCGACGAAGTTGCGAAACCGCCTGAAAGGAATAGAATGCCAATTCCTATAAGAGTGGCCGAAATAGTCAGTAATTTTTTCTTAGACATGGGCTTTTCTTCTATTTTCATATAAATAGAGGTAAGCACAGGGTTTATTACCAATGCCACAAATAATGACGATGAAAGCACAATAATAAGAGTAATAGGAAGGTATTTCATAAACTCACCCATCATACCGGGCCATACAGCCAGAGGTAGGAAGGCCGCCAGTGTTGTAGCAGTTGATGCAATAATTGGAAGTGCCACCTCGGCAACTCCCTGCTTGGCTGCCTCTATCGGTTTAACTCCTTCGCTCATGTGCCTGTAAATATTTTCCACAACCACAATTCCGTTATCAACCAACATTCCCAGTGCCATTATCAATGAGAAAAGCACCATCATATTAAGCGTTACTTCCATGTAACTTAGTATAACAAACGAAAGGAACATAGACATTGGTATTGCTATACCTACAAAAAGAGCATTTCTCAATCCGAGGAAAAACATTAGCACACCAATTACAAGCAGCATACCCATAATGATTGAATTTTCGAGCTCAGCAACCTGTTTTTTAGTATGGAACGACATGTCGTTTGTTATTGAAATACTCAGGGTTTCAGGGAAAATCTCTGTTTTGGCTTCATCCAAAATTTCATTGATTTTATCCGATGCTTCGATAAGGTTCTCACCCGAGCGTTTCATTACATCGAGCATTACTACCGGGCTTTTGTATTCGCGGGCGTAACTCTCCTTTTGTTTTTCCTTGAATTCAACAGTAGCAATATCTCTCAGGTAAACTATTTCCTGATTTTCCTGTTTAACTATTATATCCCCAATCTCTTCAGGATTGTTAAATTCTCCTATTACTCGTAGGTTTCTTCGAATTCCGTTCGAGATCAGGTCTCCTCCCGATATAGTCATATTTTCGAATTGTATTGCCTGGGCAATATTGTCGAAACTAATTTGAAGCGATTCCATCAGATACTTGTTAACAGCAACTTCAACCTCTTTTTCCTGAATACCCCTAATTTCTACCTTTGTAATTTCACTTATTGCTTCTATCTTATCTTCGAGATATTCGGCATATTCTTTAAGCTGATCCAGAGTAAAATCTCCCGAAAGGTTGATATTCATAATGGGCATCAGCTCGTTTATGTCCTGTTCAAAAATATCGGGGTCGGCCGGTAAGTCGGTAGGGAAGTCTTTGTCGCTCTTAGCCCTGTCAACTTTGTCTTTTACTTTTACCAGGGCATCATCGGGCGAAATGCTGAAATCGAACTCAACTATTATCATCGAAAAGCCCTGAACCGATGATGAGGTAATTTTTTCTATTCCCGATATTCCGTTTAATTCTTTTTCGATTGGCCTGGTGATTAGTTTTTCGATATCCAGAGGACTGTTTCCGGGATATACGGTTGTGATATATATTGTAGGCGTAACAACCTGTGGGAATGTTTCGCGGGGCATACCCAAATAACCAACTAATCCTGCCATAAAGATTATAAAGGTCAGCACAAGTACAGTTACTTTATTATCGACCGAATAGGATGATAATTTAAACTCTTTTATTTTGTGTTTTATATCCATCGTATAATGTTGTTTTTGACGTCATTCTGAGCGAAGTGAAACGTAGTCGAAGAATCTGTTCAATAGATCAAGAGATCTCTCTACTACACTGCCCCTGCCTTCCTGCGTTTGGCAGGTAGATTTCGGTCGGGATAACTACTGTATTTTTATTGAACTTTTACCATCTGTCCGTTTTGGATATTTCTCGATCCCTTATCAACTACAAGCAGTCCGGCTTCCAGACCATTGTATACAATAGTTTCCCCTTTGTAGGATGGGCCTTTTTCTATTATGACTTTTTTTACCGGAGCACTTTCTTTTCCTGATTCTACGGTGTAAACATAACTGGTTCCGTCGGGCGAATTAAGGATTACGTTCGAAGGAATAATAACCCCGGTTTTTTCTAAATCCATTAAATTAACAACGGCAATCTGATTCGGCTTTATATTACGCTCACTGTTTGGAACATCGAGTATTACCCTAAAAGTTCTGTTGCCCGGTTTTATAAAGTTTCCGGTCATTTTTACTTCTGTTTTTACCGGCGAGTTTAGATTTGGAAGATCAACAATTGCAGGAGTTCCTTTGTTGATTTTGCTTAGATATTTTTCAGAAACATCGGCTTCTATATAGGTGTCGTCAAGGTTTATTAACCTAAGAGCAGGTACATTTGGAGCCGACATTTCGCCTTCCTTTACAAAAATCTCGTCAATAATACCCGAGAATGGAGCTGTTATTCGCATTTGCTCGAGCTGGGCATCGATGGCTGCTTTTTTACTCTGCATTGATTCGTAATTGGTTTTAGCCTGCAGGTATTGTATTTCGGAACCAATATTTTGCTCCCATAACTTCTTTTGTTTTTTATAAGTTGTTTCGGCTAACTGTAAAGCACTCTCTATCTCCTTTTTTGTCTTTTTAATTACCTCACTGTCGTATTTAATAAGCTCCTGTCCTTTTTTTACTTTCTGTCCTTCAACAACAGATACCTTATTAATCAAACCTCCCATTTCGGGATACATCGTAATATTTTGATCAGAGTTAACATTACCCTGTACTTTAATGTAATGTTTAAAGTTTTTCAACTCCGATTTTACGGTGCTTACTATGTACAGGTTTTTGTGCGGATCTAATTCGCTGATTTTTCTTTCAACCGATTTAAGTTCTGCATTTATATTTTTGAATTCGGTTTTAAGTGAATCTCTTTTGGCTTTAAGCTCTGTTAGAGAATCAGTTTGTTCGCTTTTCTTTTCGCTGCATGAGTTTAGTGAAAGTGTAATTGAAACTACTATTAGGATTGGAATGATGATGTTTTTTTTCATTTGTATATTGTTGAGTCGGAAGCCGGAAGACCGATGACCGATGTTGTTAAATATTTATTTTAAACAATCACTATTTTTGAACTACTTTCTGTATTTAAATTCCTGTCTCCCGCCTTCCGTCTTTTACTCTTCTTCAAACTTCATCAACATTCTATCCAGTGCAGCCTTAGCCTGTATCAGGGCAAATATCGACTGTATATATGAACTTTGTGTGTTGAACATCTGTGTTTCGGCATTAGAGAGATCCAGGCTGCCGGACATGCCTTCAAAATATTTTATCTCTTCTTTTTTTCTGATCTTAGTAGCAAGATCCATATTGTCTTTTGCTGTATGAAACTGATTTACTGATGATAAATATGCATTTTTTGACTTCTCTACATCGAGTATTAGTTGTTGTTCGGTTTCCACTCTGGTAGTTCTGGCTTTTTCTAGTTCTATTTTTGCCTGTTGTACCTTTGAATGTCTTTGGAAAGAACTGAATATAGGAACATTAAGACTTAATCCAACTACTTGTGCTCCATACCATTCCTGTGAAGACTGAAAAAAGGAAAAGTCGTTCGAAAATGCATCCTGTTTAGTATTATAGAATGCATTAATACTTGG
The DNA here is from genome assembly GCA_039714315.1 of Bacteroidota bacterium. Lineage (NCBI taxonomy): Bacteria > Pseudomonadati > Bacteroidota > Bacteroidota bacterium. Next base: position 10,587 of record JBDLJM010000038.1, read on the forward strand.
CAAATATTTCGATTTTTCCAGTTTCTTTAATAGTACCTGTGATTTGACCCGGTTGTTCTGAATCAGAATATCTATGTTGTTTTCAAGGCTTAATTGTTTTTCAACAATCGACGGGTTAATATTTTCGAGCAACAGTTGTTCTATTCCGTCTTCAAGTTTCAACGGGGAGTTAATATCCATACCTAATGTAAACTTCAGCATTTGCATATTGGTGTCATAGGCACGTTCTGCATTGAAAAGTAAATTTTTCGTGGATGACAGAAGAATCTGCAATTGTTCAACATTCTGTTCTTCTGATAAGCCATTTTCGAAATAAGCTTTTGTTTCTTTTAGGTTTCTTTCTAAAGTCTCAACATTAGAATTCAGTATTATAACAGTTTCCTTACTTAAAATAACTCCTCCATAGGCATTTGTTACTGCTTCGTCGATTAAGGTCTCCGATTTTTTCTCGGCCAATTCCGAAATCTTCTTGTAGGTTTGGGCTGATTGTAACCCTACAATGTATGAACCATCAAATATTAATTGGCTTACCGAAATAGAGCCACTTGCCGTATGAGGTGACCCCATCTGAATATACATTGTAGCCTCAGAGCCATCAGGTTGAGTCATTTTTAAAGGCATGGTTCCTACAATTAAGTTATTATTATAGTCAATTTTTCCATCAACATGAGGTAAGCCTATCGCTGTAGTCTCCCATACTTTTTTATCTGCTGCAGTAACATCCAGTCTGGCATTTTTCATCTTGTAGTTATTCTTCAGAGCATAGTCTCTAGCCTGAGAAAGGCTTAAGCTGAGAGTATCGGATGTAGTTTCCTGAGCTGATAATTTGAACTGAAACAGTATCAGTGTAATGAATATAGCGGTTAATTTTAATTTGGCGGACATATAAATAATCGGGTTTAATATTCTCTTAATTTACTTTCAATGAACGATAAGCCCTTGTAGGAGGCAATTCCCCGTAAGTGATAGATGAGGTATTCGTGTTTTATTTTTCGCAGATCAAACTCATGGGGATCAAAAATATCTGTATCACTCAAAAGATGACTAAAGTAGTAATCGATATTGGCTATGAAATTTATATTTAAATCTCCTCTGTATAATCCGTCATTAATACCTCTTCTGAGGTTATCTTTTATCATGTTGATAATTGCCTCTTTTTGCCGGTCGTGAAGTTTTTTATGAATATCCGGATAAAATTTCTGAAACTGGTATATAGAAGACCGATCGATACCGGTGACAATATCACAAACTATTTTTTCTATTTCCAACAGCTCGGTTATAGGGTCTAATTTTTTCTTTAGCAGATCGTTTATTGTTTCCAGAATCTGATCGGAAATTGCGAAGCTTGTTTTTTCTATTAAGTCGTGTTTGTCTTTAATTACAGTGTATAGCGTTTTTTTAGATATTCCCAATTGCTTTGAGATATCATCCATGGTAATGCTTTTTACACCATACTTTATAAAGATACCTTTTGATATTTCTATAATTCTGTTTAGAAGTTCTTCATTCATGATTCTGGTATTATTATTACAGTTTTGGTATTGTGATCATAAAAATATGGAAACTTTGAAAACAATACAAGTTTCCATTGTGAAAGAATGTTGAAATTTCTGATTTCTGATTAAAAATTACTTCAAAAGGTTAACAAAAACTCATTTTAGATTTTGATTTTAGTAGATAGACCTCCAAATGGTATTTGTGTAATAACTGTATATAGTAATAGTTGATAAGTGAAATACAGTTTAGCTATTTATATATTGAAAAAAAATGTACGATAAATATGAAATAGCAAAAGCACTTGGCTTTAATATATTTCAGGTGAGTGAAAAATTATAATTTAGTGCTCTTCAAAAACATACAATCGATTGCATGTTTAAGCCCTAATGTAGATAAATTATTGAAATGAATAAATATATACAATTAGTTATTTTTTTTCTACAATCAGTATAAACCTTAATGCGCAGAATGATAAGTTGAATTTAGAAAAAGTAACAAGTCCAAGGTTTGAATTAACTGATAAGGTTTGGCCAACAAATCATGGATAATCAGGTGTTTGCCTTTGGAAAGGAGATAATCTGGCTGTGTTTACTTTAACTATTGATGATAATCCGATATATGATCCGGAGTTTTGGAAGTCTATGCAACTTAAGTATGGATTTAACTTTACATGGTTTGTGATAACAGAGGCTGAAAATAACACCTATAATGTAAATGACTGGCCTGCATTTATTGAACTGGAATCTTTAGGGAATTAGGTTCAGGGGCATGATGACAGAAATTGGTATAACGAGTCTCCTGAGGGAGTTAAGAATACTACACTAGAAGAATATTATTTGCGATTAAAAGCAACTCAGGATAAGGTTGATTCAGAAATAGTTGAATCACTGTGTTTAACATACGCTTACCCATACGGAGAAAGGGTGAATCTGAAGTAAATAAACTATTTATATCTGCAAGAGGAACTTTTGGGGTACTTAATAAAGCTAATATGTTAATTATATAAATGTAAATTCGGGTTCTAGTCCTCATATTACTAAAACTCCTGAAAATTACATTCCAACTTTTGTAAACAAGACTTTTACTTTATGGGGTTACAACTATTATAGAGGTTGGGAGAGTACGCACTTCCATAGTGTTAGCGACCAAGCGAGAAAAGATGGCGCAAAAGTTTTGTTACAATATTTAGCCAAGGAAGATTTTTTGGTGGAAACTTACACACGGGTAGCTCAATATAGAAGTATATGCCATCACAGGGCAGAAGGTTTACTGTTAATTATCTAGAGCTAATGCAAATAGATTGAATATTAACCTTGGGTCCGATATAGGGAAAGGAGTTTATCTGTTAAGAATTAGCGATGCAAATTCAGCTTATTCAAAAAGAATTTTGGTTGATTAAGTTTGATAAGTATCTTTTATAAATCTGCATAAATCGTGTAGTTTTTTTTTAATACAATAAAGATATTGTTGTTTTTCGCTTAGAAAACTAAAGTTTTTTTAAAGCTATCTTATTATGATATATTATCTTAAGGTGTTTTTTTCAAAAACGTCGCTCCGGATATGAGTAAATTGAACAACAAACTACTTAGTGTTGTATGTACACCATGACATTTTCGTCTATTTTGAGTTTTAAATACCAGAAAAATAAGGAATTAAAATATTTTTTTATTTTTATTGGCTAATAGATACATATTGTTATCTTTGAGAACTACAATCGATTGTATTATACAATCGATTGTAAAGAAGAATAATTAACTAAAAATTTATTAATATGATGTTAAATTTACGTAAAGGTTTATTGGGCCTAGCTTTTTTAGGAGCACCATTAATGACCATGGCTCAAACAACTATTGATGTTGCAGCCAGTAGTGAGGATGCTAGTGTCATTGAGACTACAGCAGCAGCTGATGGCGCTGTGACAAATGCAGTTCAAAACTGGGTAGGATGGGTAGGAGCCGATAACATTGCTGATGGTGATGATGCTATAAGAAGATGTTATGTTATTCCATTTAAATTACCGGAAGCAGAAGCTGGTGTTGTTATTGAATCTGTTTCTTTAGAGGCTACAGTAGGATTAATCAGAGATTGGTTCCCATTAGGTAATGTAGCAGATTTATATGCTATTGCTGGAGCAAGAGCTGAAGCACTTCCACTAGGTACAGATTATTTTAATGGTGCATATAACACAGATGATACTGATGCTGTAGCTATACAGCAAGGTTTTGTGGTTAAAGCCACTGACGCAGGTGTTGCTGACAATCCAACAGCTCCATTCACAACAAGTACAGATGCTAATGCATTATTAAAAACTTTTATTCAAGGACAGTATGATGCTGGTAATGCAGGGAAGTATGTATTTTTGAGAGTAAGTACGGAGCATATTATCGGTTGGCAGAGAATGGAATTCTCAACAACTGATCTTCCAGTGCTTTCAATTACTGGAGATGATAAATTAGTTGGAGCACCAAATACTCCTCCTGTATTAGAAGATATCGAGGATGTAGTAGCAAGTACTGTATCTAGTACAAGTGTTGCTTTAGACGTAACTGATGCAGAAGAGGATGCAGGTGCTTTAGTTGTTTCTGTAACAAAAGCTGACGGAAGTGAAGCTACAGGAATGCTTGTTGAAAAACACTGGAATGGAAGTATTCATTTCATTACAATTGATGGATCTGTGGCTACTGCAGGTGATTACGAAGTTACTGTTACTGATGCTGCCGGAGCTACTGCAGTTAAGACAGTGACTGTATTAGTTGATGATACAGGAGCTAATATCAGTGGACGTAACTGGCCTAGTGTTTCTATGGGAGATCATTCAGGAGTATTTACTAAGTCAATTAAAGTTACTCCTAACGGAAGTGACCTTGATGCTGGTGTAACTATGTCAGAAGGAGAACTTGGACCTGATTCATGGGGAGATTGTTCAGTAATCGTTAGATTTAAGCCTGATGGAACTTTTGATGCTCATAATGGTGTTACTTATGCTAGTGATGCAGCAATAACTTACGAAACAGGAGTTGAATACACAATGGATTTCACTGTTGATGTACCAAACAAAAAATATACAGTATCTATTACACCGGCTGGAGGTACAGCTACAGTTTTAGCTACTGATTATGGTTTTAGAAACCAGAACGTTGAAAAATTAGATCATGTTATGCTTGCTGCATATATCAGATCTTATACTCTTGAAGTGAAAACTTCTCCGGTATTAGCTGATATCGAAGATGTAGTAGCAAGTACTGTATCTAGTACAAGTGTTGCTTTAGACGTAACTGATGCAGATGAGGATGCAAGTGCTTTAGTTGTTTCTGTAACAAAAGCTGACGGAAGTGAAGCTACAGGAATGCTTGTTGAAAAACACTGGAATGGAAGTATTCACTTTATCACAATTGATGGTGCAGTTGCAACTGAAGGTGAATATGAAGTTACTGTTACTGACGCTGATGGAGCTACTGCAGTTAAGCCATTTAATTTATTGGTTGATGCAACAGGTACTTTTATTAGTGGACGTAACTGGCCAGCTGCAGGATTAGCGGGTGATAATACAGGAGTGTTTACTAAATCACTTAAAGTTATTCCAAACGGAAGTTCTCTTGATGCAGGTGTTACAATGTCAGAAGGAAAACTTGGACCTGATTCTTGGGGAGATTGTTCGGTAATTGTTAGATTTAAGCCTGATGGAACTTTTGATGCTCATAATGGTGTTACTTATACTAAAGATGCTGACATTACTTACGAAAGTGGAGTAGAGTACACTATGGACTTTACGGTAGATGTTCCTAACAAAACTTATACAGTATCTATTACTCCTGAAGGCGGTACAGCTACAGTTTTAGCTACTGATTATGGTTTTAGAAATCAAAATGTTACACAGTTAGATCATGTTATGCTTGCTGCTTACATAAGATCTTATACTCTTACTGGCGATGATCTTTTGTCTAACGAGCTTATTAAGTTATCTGACTTATCTATATACCCTAACCCGGTAACCAATGGTGTATTTGCAATTGAAACTCCTGATTCTGGATCTGCATTTACTTTAGATATTATTGATGTATCAGGTAAGGTTGTGTATAATAAAGTATTTACAAAAACTTCTAAATCTGTAATAGTTTCGGATGCTAATCTTAATTCCGGACTATATATTGTGAAGTTATCATCAGAGCGTGCATTTTCTACGCAGAAGTTGGTGGTTAAATAATATGTAATGTTCACATGCACAATATGTTAACGAAGTGTTGTTATCATATTGTGCATGTTAAAAATTTAAGATTTTAAAAAAAAAACCTTAAATTTATAGTGTCAATATTTTTTGGTTATTAATTAAATATGTTATTAATATGAATAAGATTTATTCGTTGTTTGTGTCATTATTATTTTTGACAACATCAACATTGAATGCACAGGAATTTTTAGATGTTCCAATGTGGGATGGTACTCCGGAAAACACTCTTGATCAGGTTATCCTAAAGGATACTACTGATGCAGGAGAAAGAATTGAAAACCGTGTTTACCGCCTTGAAAGAGGAGCTTTTTATGTGATGAACCAAACCTTGGCATTAACTTCTTCTTTTGCAATGGTTTCTGCAGGAGATGAGAGTTTACGTCCACCGGTTATCATTAGAGGTGAATATAGTTCAGGAGATCCGGTTGGGGGATTCTTTATTTTTAACGGTAGTGATAATAACTACTATTTCGAAAATATATTTTTTAGTGCTCTTGATTTTGATGATCCAACTACATACGATGCGCAATGGACTTTTGCTGTTGCATTTAAGGGAAATAATTCACATATCGAACTACAGGGATGTATCTTTAATGGTTTCCAGGGGCAAACAATCCAGACTTCAGGAATAGGTAATACTATATACCTAAGTGATAATATATTTAGAAATGGTAATAATAAGTATCACCCTTTTGTTGGTCAACAAACTGGTTTCGGGAAACAACAAATAAATAGCCTTATTTTAACAAACAATACATTTTTCAACAATACATCATTTTTATTATTTGTTGAGGGAGGTCAGGGCTTAGTTGACAGAGCTGTTGTAGAGCACAATACTTTTTATACATCAATGATCGATGGTATAAGAATGATTGATATGGTGAATCTACAGAGTAGAAGTAATTTATATTATGCTGTTGGTGCATATGGAGATAATGCAAAATCACAGGAAGAAGCATGGTATCCTCCTGTTGATGGAGAACTTGCAATTAACTCTTTTGCAGTAGTTAAAGAAGGTTTGATGACTGCTGCTGGTCTTACAGAGGCTGATAGAGTAATAGAAATTACAAATAATGCTTATTTTACTCCATCTGCAATTTCTGACTACCAGACTCAATTTGGTTTGACAGGTGCTGTTTGGATTAACCCAGTATCACAGCCTATGTTTGATGATGCTACAGCTTATCCTAACTTATCAGATACTGATAATTTAAATATTGACCCTAAATTTGCAAATACAGCAGTTAATACCTGGACTGTAGATGAATTGGCAACAGCATGTACTGAATTACGTGAGACTGCTGGTACGGCTGGATGGGGAACTAATACGAGTAGAAGAAATATCGATGAAGATTTAGGTGAATCAGGAATGATTATGGTTGACTGGCCTTTAGTAGAAGGTAATCACGAAATTACTGAAGCTTCATTATTAACAGCCGGTCATGATGGTTTACCTGTTGGAACTCTTAACTGGAATGCCTCTAATAGAGGTCAATACAGCTACCCTGAAGGAGTAGAAGGAATGTTGAGACTTTCTATGTTTGGGGGGTTATCTGTTAATGATAAATATTTCACTGAGATGGGTTACAAATTGAACAGTTACCCTAATCCTGTTAAAGAAACAGCTAATATCGAATTCGAACTTCCTAAAACGGCAAATGTTACTATCTCTGTATACAATATTATGGGACAGAAAATAGAAGATATTACAAGTGCATCCTTTACTAAAGGAAAACATGTTGTAAGTTGGGATGCTAGTGGTGTACCTGCCGGTATATTTATTTATAAATTGGAGACTGAGGAAGTTACTCAATCTCGTCAAATTATTATTAGAAAGTAAAATTGTATTATTTTCAACAATAGTAGGAGAATTTGTTTTTCTTGCTGTTGTTGAAAATATTTTATTATCAATTTAGCGACGAATTATATGAAATTTTCAGTGGAGAAAAACACTATAGTATTATCCATACTATTTACATTGTTTTTTGGAGGTGTATATGCACAGGATGCATATATAAGTGGAGTGATAACGGATAAAGCAACGGGCGAAACATTAATTGGAGCCAATGTAGTATTAGAAGGAACCATTATTGGTGTATCTACCGACTTAGATGGAAGTTATATACTGTCGGGTGTTACACCTGGAGATTATAATGTGTCAATTACCTATATAGGTTATGAAGATGTGGTCAAGTCAATATCATTAAAAGCCGGCGAAAAATTGAAGTTAGATGTTTCGCTTGGTTATGGCGGGGCAGTTGGTCTGGATGAAGTTATAGTTACAGCACAGGCAAAAGGGCAAATGAATGCGATTAACCAACAGTTAAATTCGCAATCTATTACAAATGTTGTTTCTGCCGAGAAAATGCAGGAATTACCTGATGCTAATGCCGCTGAAACCTTAGGGAGACTTCCGGGAGTTTCTGTAAACCGTGTAGGTGGAGAAGGGAATAAAGTTGTAGTTAGAGGTTTATCGCCAAAGTACAATAGAATTACTATGGAAGGTGTTCAAATGGCATCATCAGGTGATGACAGAAGTACAGATATATCTGCTATATCGCCTTATGCACTTGATGGTATTGAGGTTTATAAAGCTGCAACTGCCGATAAGAATGGTGAGTTCATTGGAGGAATGGTTGAATTCAAACTTCGTGAAGCCCGTTCGGGATGGAATAGTGATCTTGTTGCACAAATGGGCTACAACGATCTTAAAGGTACCTTTAGCGATTATTTAATAAATGGTAGCGTAAGTAACAGATTCTTTGATGATCAACTTGGTGTTTATCTTCAGGCAAATGCCGAGAAAAGAAACCGAAGTGCCAATGGGATGACAGGTTCTTATGAAATGAAAGGTAACCCTGATCCTGCACTTACAGGACAAGAGGTACTTACTACAGGAGCCTCTCTTACTGATGTTTTTCGACAAAAAGAAAGACTAGGAGGGACTCTTGTATTAGATTATAGATTAGAGGAAGGTTCTATTAAGTTTAAGAACTTCTATAGTGGAAGTAATACATCTAAAGATACTTACGGTGAAGTTGTTAATTCAAATTTTCAGGGAAAACTTTATACTGATACCAGAACAGGACAACGTGCCAGGTACGAATCGCAATCATTTAGTAATATATTAAGCTACTCACAAGTATTTAATAAGTTAAAGGTTGAAGGTAAAGTATCGCATACCTATTCAAAAAGTGAAACTCCGTATCAGATCGATGCCTATTACCTTCAAGATGCGAATGTATTTGAAGATGATTTTATTGTTACGCGCCTGGATCAGCATATAACACCTTCAGAAGTACTTGATAACGTTCAGTCGGATGAAACGATTTCATATTTACAAAAAATTACAGAAAGAAGTTCTGTTAACGACGAAAGACAGTTAGGAGCTTCTTTTGATTTAACATATAATTTTAATATCAACGAAAATTTAGGTGGTTTTGTTAAGGCAGGTGTAGATTCTCGTAAAACTACAAGATCAAAAGATCAAACTGCCTGGGGATCAGATCTTATTATTCGAGGTGGACGAAATACTTCCCAGCTTTGGGAGGCAATTCCTGAATTAGGTTCAGGTTCCGGTCCAATACCATTCGAACGTGCTAATGATCCTGATTTTGACCATAGAGACTATATGGATGGTAGATATAGTATGGGATCTGTTGTTGATTTAGATTTAATGGAAAGAATGTTGGATGTAATGCAGGCAAATGGCGAAAATGGAGACCAATATCCTTATGATAGAACATCAAAAACTGATGACTATTCCGGAGATGAGTTATATCTTGCTTCTTATATTTTAACCGAATTAAATATAGGTAAATCTATTAAGTTCATTCCGGGTGTTAGATATGAAAAGAATAAAACTGAATATTCCGGAGCTTATGGTATTACTGATCTTGCTTTACCGGAAAGAGTATACCCTAGTATTGATTCAGCAGTAACAAGAGAAAATAGTTACTTGTTGCCAATGATACATTTAAAATATAAGCCAAATGATTGGTTTGATGTTAGGTTGGCATATACTCATACTCTTGCCAGACCAAATTATTATCAATTCGCACCGAAAATGGATAAGTACATGCCAGGTCAGCTTGTTAATTATAACAATCATAATTTGGTGCCTGAATTTTCTAAAAACTGGGACGTATATTTCTCGTTCCACTCAAATCAGCTTGGACTTTTAACAGTTGGTGGATTTACTAAGGAAATTGAAAACATGATTTTCAATACTGGCCGTAGAGTTATTTTAGATCCGTCGGAATATGGTTTTGATGATAGTTACAAAAACATGGCTATTTATACTGCAAAGAATAGTAAGGACATTGCTAATATGTATGGTTTAGAGTTCGATTGGCAATCGAATTTCTACTTCCTTCCCGGTGCCTTAAAGGGCTTAGTTATGAATATTAACTATACACATATTTTTTCAGAGGCTCAATATCCTTACACGATCGTTACTAAAGAGCTTGTTGACCCGTCGCAACCGTGGCTGGGATATGTAACATCTCAGGAAGATTTTACCTATACAGGTAATTTGGTTGATCAACCGGAAGATATAATTAATGTTGGTTTAGGTTATGACTACAAAGGGTTCTCTACCAGAATCTCTATGATGTATCAATCTAAAATATTCAAATCTCCAAATAGATTTAGGGAATTGAATACTTACAATGAAGAATATTTACGTTGGGATTTTTCTGCTAAGCAGAAGCTGCCTTGGCATGGTCTTGAATTATACACTAATATAAATAACTTCACTAGTGCTAAAGAGATAACCGTTGTTTCTCGTACAGGATATGATTCAGGTCTTTCAAATTACGGAATGACTGTTGATTTTGGTCTTAGATGGAGATTGTAATTTAAGAGTAAAAAGTTAGTTAAAATATAAAAAAAGGTTATAATACTTATATTATAACCTTTTTTAACTTATTAGTCTTGTGCTATATCTGGCATGACTTTTAACGTATATTGATTTGATACTAGTTGAAAATATACTTGCGATTTTATTCGATAGTATATTTTTTAACTGGTAGCGTAAATAGTTAATTTATGATAATATGAGATCTATAAAAAGAATAAGTACCCTATTGGCGTTAATTATTTTTTCTACAGTAAATTTATTTGCTACAGAATATTATTTCGATCCTGTTAATGGATCATTAGGCAATGATGGTAGTAAAGGAAGTCCTTGGGGTAAATTTGAAACACTTCCATACCTTATGAAGTCATTTAAGCCTGGAGATGTGTTGTATTTATTAAGTGGAGCACACGGAGAACCGTCTATTAGTACAAGTAATTCTGATTATGTTACAGTTAAAGCCTTAGAAGGTGAAACACCAGTAATTTCGTCTATCTTATTAAAGAGTGGTAAATATTGGGCATTTGATGGTATTACTTTTTCGGCTGATGGTTCAGGAGGAGCGTTTACCAGACCTTATATTATAGAAGCAAAAGAAAACTTCTCTAATCTAAAAATCACTAATTGTACAATTCAATCTGCAGATGATATTAGTACATGGACAAAATCTGATTGGTATACATATGCTAAGGATGGTTTAATGCTTTTTAGTGATAATGTTATCCTAAAAAACAATACGATTAAAAATACAATGTTCTCATTAGAAGTTGTTGGAGATTATTACGAAGTAAAAAATAATCTAATTGATAATTTTGGAGGTGATGCTATTAGAGCCTTAGGAAATCACGCTGTTTATGAAGGTAACACTATTAGAGATGCTTATGTCCAGGATTATGCTGTAAATCATGACGATGCTATACAAATGTATGATAGATACGATGTCTATAACGGTGTATTGGATGATTTAGTTTTTAGAAATAATAAGATATATAGTTTTTTAGATCCTATTACTGATTTTATTAAGGATAACGATCTTGTAGGATATTATATGCAATCAATTATTGTTACTGATGGAAATATTACTAACAGTATATTTGAAAATAATTTGATTGTATCTGATCATCGCCACGGAATTACATTATCTGGTGCAAAAAACTGTTTAGTGCAAAATAATACAGTTGTAAAATCTCCTTACAATGCAAGTAAAGATTTGAATTCTGCTCCTATAATATGGTTGCTGAACTCAAAAAATGGTACAACTACCGAAGGTTGTACTATTAGAAATAATCTTGCAAGTGATTATGCTTTTGCTTTCAATGATACAAAAAATTCTACTGAGACAAACACTACCGTAGGTCGAACAGCTCTAACAAGTTACTATAACGACTATGCCAACTTCGATTTTACATTAAAGTCAACGAGCTCTGCAATCGATACAGGGACAAATACAGATGTTGCAATTTTCGATAACGATTGGCTACCTAGAGTATCAAATGGTACTGTTGATCTTGGAGCTTTTGAATTTCAACATGTTGCTGATAATGATGCTCCAACCTTAGTTGGCGCAGATGATACTGATGTAATAAATGAGGTTGTTGTTGTATTTGGAGAAGTAATCACAATGTCTAGTGCCGAAAATACATCTAACTACTCAGTTTCTGATAATATAAATGTAATTAGTGCCACGTTGAGCGAAGATCGCTTATCGGTAACTTTGCAAACAACCAGCCTGTCGGGTAATGTTACATACACTTTAACAGCCTCTAATATTTCTGACCCTACCGGCAATATAGCTTCAAGTCTTGAAGATACATTTAAATATACAGGTTCTTTGGCATTAGAATCTGATGCTGTAAACAGTATTGATATATATCCAAATCCTTTGAGATCAGGCAGCAATTTTTCTGTCAATACAAATGGCTTATCAGGTAAGGAAACTCAGTTGGTAATTTACGATATTACGGGACAGGTTATTGCCAGAGAGTTTATTGGCTCAGCAACTATATACCAGTCTAAATCTAATCTAACTAAAGGTCTGTACATCATATCTTTGGTTGCTGGAGATGTTTCTATAAGTCAGAAACTAATTGTACAATAGTATAT
>JBDLJM010000039.1 GCA_039714315.1 Bacteroidota bacterium
AAATGTAAAGCTCCTTTATTATCGAAAATAATATGCAAAGGAGTTGAAGAAAAAGGTAATTAGATATGTCGTTGCAGAGGAGAGTTGCGAAGTACCTAAATCGGAGTTCGCTAACAGATATAATATTTTGTGCATGAGGTGTCGGAAGTTATGAAGCACCTCATCTTTGATATGTAATTGGTATAACTATTAATTTTATTTACATTCCGCCGCATTTCATTGTATCACCCGATTCCTTCATAGATCCGCCACACTTCATCTCGGTTTGATTTTCGTTGATCCGGAGTTTTTTCTCAGGAGGAGATACCATGTGAATACCAAGTCCCAAACCTCTTAAAATAAAAAGTATACCTATAACTACCACTAAAACCGGAACAACTTTTTGAACCTTATTTCTGAACGTAATACTCATAAAATTACCTATAAATGTAGCTGCAAACATAAAAGGAATAGTCCCCAGACCGAAAACAAACATGAATAATGCACCTTTTAATGCCGTACCGCTTGCAATAGCAGCTACTAAAGCAGCATAAACCGGCCCACAGGGAAGAGTTCCGTTCAACAAACCTATGGCAAAAAGGGTCTTAGTATCTCTCTTTTTTAAAAGTTCGCCGAGTTTTGATTTAATTTTTCCAATGTTTTTATAAATAAATGACGTTATTCCGGGACTCCCAAATTTTTTAGTTGGCCAAAGAATTATTACTATCATCATTACACCTGTTGCTATCGAAAGATATTGTTGCGATCCGGCAAGCGACAAGCCTTTTCCAAGAACCCCAAACAAGAGGCCCATTAAAGAGTAGGTAATAAGTCTGCCAATTTGGTATATGAGGTTTTGAAACATTCCTCTTATTTTATTACTTCGGTCAACAGGCAGGGCAAAGGCAATTGGACCACACATTCCTAAACAATGGAATCCTGTTCCTAATCCTATTATTAATGCAGTTATTAAATACTCCATTACAATCTTATTTTTGCTTTATACAAATATTTTTTTTCTGATGCTTCCCATTCAATTCTCAAATTCCATTTGCCTTCAAGAGCCTTGTCGCGCGATATTAACATCTGATGGTTTTCATCGAGTACTATCGGAATTTCCAGATCCAGTATTTTATTCGACGGGCGTTGCATCTTAACAGTTCCTTTGTATTCCGATAAGGAAAAATCCTTTGGAAAACTTATTAATAAACCATCAGAAGTTGCCCTGTATCGCACAGGTGAACTTAATTCAGATGCATTTTTCACATAATCTATCTCCTCCTGATATTTAAGTTCATCTTCGTAATAATTCTCCGAAACTAATTCATGACTATATGTATCATCGGTAGAAATTTTAATTACTACCCCTACAGTTGTAACAACAAACACTATTAAAAATAGCGCGATTCCGTGCCCCCAGTTAAATTTCATATTCTCTAATTTTTATTACCGTCATTTCGACCGAAATGAGTGAAAAGAATGTAGTGTAGAAATCTGTTCTTCTCTTCAACAGATGTTTCTACTTCACTACGTTCCGCTCAACATGACGTATTTTTTACTTTCCAAACTTCATCGGTCCGATAAAATTGGTTTTTACTTTTCTTATTAATTCTCCATCCTCATAAACTCCTATAATCACCTGATTCTTTGCATCGCCTAACTCTGCCTGAGGAATCCTGACAAAAATTGTTCCTTCGTATCTTCCTCTGGCATCAACTACAATATTATTATGCCCTACTAATTCTATTTCTCCCGAATGAGATATCAGTTTTAATTCAACTGCTTTGTCAAAATTAGTTTTGTTAACCATTTTATAGGTGAAAACGTTAGATACATTTCCAACGTCATCGCTTTGATATAATTGTCCCGGCAGCCTTAAAATATTAGTATCAATATCAGACCTTAAAAATAATAAACTAGCAACCACAATTATCAATATTGTCAATACCGATATATACCCAATGATTCGCGCATTTACAGTAGGTTTTTCACCATTGGCAATATTATCTTCCGATGCATATCTTATCAGTCCCTTAGGGAGACTTACACTTTCCATTATAGAATCGCATGCATCAATACAGGCAGTACAGTTTACACATTCCATCTGACTACCGTCGCGAATATCGATTCCGGTAGGACATACTTCAACACACTGATTACAATCGATACAATCACCCTTACCTGATGCAAATCTGTCCTCCGATTTTTTGAATTTCGCTCTTCCTGCTTCTTTTTCTCCTCTTACATAATCGTACGATACTTGTATTGATTTTCTATCCAGTAGTACCCCTTGTAATCGCCCGTATGGACAGGCAATAATACAGGCCTGTTCTCTGAACGATGTAAAAATAAAGAAAAAAACAATTGTAAATATAACCAGTGCTCCAAATCCACCGGGGTTTTCAACAGGTCCCTCATTAATAAAAACCTGAAGTTCATCAACCCCTATAATATAAGAGAGGAAAGTAATGGCAATAAGAAATGAAATAGCAAGAAAAATAATATACTTGATTCCTCTTTTTCTGATTTTCTCAGAATTCCACGGCATATTTTTTAGCTTAATCTGTTGGTGTCTGTCACCATCGATCAAGTATTCTATTTTTCTGAAACCCATTTCCAGGAATATGGTTTGCGGACAAACCCAACCACAAAAAAGCCTTCCAAATACAACCGTAAAAAGAACAATAAATACAATCCCTGTAATCATCATCAACACGAAAATGTAGAAATCCTGCGGGTAGAACATAGCTCCAAACAGTGAAAATTTTCTTTCAAGAACATTGATCATCAACAGTGGATTGCCATCTATCTTAATAAATGGTCCGATGAAGAAAATAGCCAATAAAAACCAGCTTAAGTATGTTCTTGCATCGTAGAACTTCCCTTTTGGTTTTTTAGGGTGGATAAAATTTCTGGACCCATCTTCATTTATGGTTCCTATATGATCTCTAAAGCTTTCGTCCTTCATAATCAAATATTATTTTGAGATTAAGGTTATACCAAATAAACATCAAAATGCACCGTATATTTTTCATCTAATCCATTTTTACATCATTTAAAATTTCTTCCATAGCCTGCTATGCAATAAATTTGAAACTTGTAAAAAAAAATTATATTTCAAATCTAACAAAGCATTCTGAAATTTAATTGGTATTAGGTATTTGTAGTTCTAATTCAGAAAATCAAAAAAAACATGTTTTACATCATAAAAAACACATTAACATTGGGATAAAAAAGGATGAAGTTTAAAGCTCAGAGCGAAAAACAACGCCAAACTTTAAACTTCAATTCCCCTATTTAATTTTAAATTATTCCTCCCATTTATCTCCTTCTGGAGCTTTTGGATTTTGCGGAGTTGTTCCTTTCAGCGAAAGTACAAAACTGGAAACCTGTTGAATTTGTGTAGGTCTCAATGATGCGCTCCAGGCAATCATTCCTTTTCCCGGACGACCACCATTGGAGATTGTTTTAAACACATCTTTAATTCCTCCCCCCAATATCCAATATTCATCTGTTAGGTTTGGACCTATCATACCTCCTCCATCGGCAGTATGACATGCAGCACAGTTTGCCTGAAATATTTTATTTCCTTCATCCATAGAGGCAGCATCAGTCAACATTTCAACATTTTCCAGGCTCACTAAATCAGGTGTATTCTTTAAGTATTCTTCAACTTCAGCTTTTGCTTCTGCCATTTCTATTTCATACTCTTCGGTCTGATTAGGACCATCCATAACGTAGAACCTGATTATGTAGGCAAATGCGAAGAAAATAGTTATGTAGAACAACCAAACCCACCATGGAGGAAGCTCGTTGTCTAACTCCTGAATACCATCATAGTCATGATCGAGAAGCACATCCTTTTCATGTTCAATAGGTTTTGCATCTGTCAAACTGTTCATCAGGGCTTTCCATCCGGTTCTTTTACCTTTTAAAACTTCAGCACGTTCTTCGGCCGACATGTTGTGGAGCTTAATAGCATCCAGCGATTTGTTTACAGCATCGATTGCCAATAACAAGAGTGCCACAACAAACATAAACATCCATAAATATGGACTTTCCCAAAATCCCGGATACTTTTCGGTATCTAGCATTAGGGCTATTACAACAGCAATGGTTATTAAAACCAATGGAATTGTAATATAAACAGGGATACGATTTTTCATCTGTAAAATATTTTTTTTGTTTTGTCAGATGGAACTCACATAACAAACTCGTCTTGAGTGATAAAACTGATTTTGCTATGCTCGTTTCATTTTTTCATATTTTTTATAAAATATTATCTGAGTTAGAATCATCAAACGGAAGCATCTCATTTTCATGAATTGTCTTATCCGGTGTTTTTATTGCAAACCAAGTAACGGCAGCAAAGAACAGGAAGAAGATCAACAATGAAATTATCGGATATATCTCTATACCCTCCATACTTGTCATGTGATGTTTTATAAATCTAAGCATATATTATTATTCGGTTTTTATATCAACACCTAAACGTTGCAGGTATGCTATCAGTGAAATTATCTCTGCATCTGCAGTAATTTCAATGTTAGGATCCTTGTTCAGGTTAGCAGATATTTCGTTTGCCTGTTCCTCAAGATTAGCAGTTGCTCCTTCGATATATGTATCAGAATATGGAACACCTACAATTGAAAGGGTCTTTAATTTTTCTGAAACCAGTGAATAATCCAGTTTATCGGTAAACAACCACGGATAACGTGGCATTATAGATCCCGGCGATGTAATACGCGGGTCGTACATGTGGCTAAAATGCCATGCATCGTTGTATTTACCTCCAATTCTCATAAGGTCCGGACCTGTACGCTTTGATCCCCAAAGGAATGGGTGATCATATACATATTCACCTGCTTTTGAGTATTCGCCATAACGCTCGGTTTCCGAACGGAACGGACGAATCATCTGAGAGTGGCAGTTGTTACAACCTTCTCTGATATAAATATCTCTACCTTCAACTTCGAGAGCCGTAAGAGGACGTACAGCCTCTATAGTAGGAATATTTGATTTAACTACAATTGTAGGAATAATTTCAACAGCCCCGCCAATAGCAATAGCAATAACTGCCAGTATTGTAAATTGTACCGGTTTACGCTCTAATGCATAATGCCATGTTTCGCCCGGTAATCTCGATACTGTTACCGGTTCAAGATCTGCAGCTTCGGCGGCCTCATCTTCAACAGCACTACCCTGCCTAATAGTCATAATTGCGTTCCAGGCAAGAATTAGAATCCCTATAAGATATAAAGTTCCTCCAAAGGCACGCATCATATACATCGGTAAAATCTGCGTAACTGTTTCAAGGAAATTTCCATATACTAAAGTTCCGTCGGGGTTGAATTGTTTCCACATCGCTGCCTGGGCAAATCCGGCCCAATATAAAGGAATCGCGTAGAACAAAATACCTAAGGTACCTATCCAGAAATGTAAATTTGCCAATTTCTGAGAATACAAATTAGTTTTCCACATTCTAGGCAACAACCAGTAAATCATACCAAATGCCAGGAATCCGTTCCATGCTAATGCACCAATGTGTACGTGACCAACTATCCAGTCAGTAAAGTGACCTATGGCATTTACATTTTTCAAAGAAAGCATTGGTCCTTCGAAAGTTGACATACCATAACCTGTAATAGCAACTACAAAGAATTTTAGAATCGGATCTTCACGAACCTTATCCCATACACCGCGAAGTGTTAAAAGTCCGTTTATCATACCTCCCCAGGATGGTGCAATAAGCATAATTGAGAATACCGTACCTAAACTTTGTGCCCAATCGGGTAATGCACTGTAAAGTAAGTGGTGTGGTCCTGCCCAAATATACAGGAAGATTAATGACCAAAAGTGAATAATAGAAAGTCTGTATGAATATACAGGACGTTGGGCTGCTTTAGGTACAAAATAGTACATTAAACCTAAAATTGGCGTTGTTAGGAAAAATGCCACTGCATTATGTCCATACCACCATTGAACAAGAGCATCCTGCACTCCGGCATAAACCGAATAACTCTTCATCGCCATTAATGATACAGGCACCTCTAAGTTATTAAATACGTGGAGGATTGTAATTGTTACAAAAGTTGCTATATAGAACCAAATTGCTACATAAATATGACGCTCACGTCTTTTTATAATTGTAGCAATAAGGTTGTAGCCAAATACTAACCAAACAACTGCAATTGCAATATCAATTGGCCACTCTAATTCGGCATATTCTTTACTTGAGTTGTAACCAAAGGGAAATGTAATAGCGGCAGCAACTATTATTAGTTGCCATCCCCAAAAATTAATCTGGCTGAGCAGATCACTGTACATTCTGGTTTTAAGTAATCGCTGGGTTGAGTAATAAACCCCGGTAAAAATTGAATTACCTACAAAGGCAAAAATCACGGCATTTGTGTGAAGAGGACGTAAACGACCAAAACTAAGCCATGGTAACGACCATTTGTCCTGTGCCATCCATTCCGGGAAAAAAAACAGAAAGGCCACCATTAGCCCTACCAACATTCCCACTACTCCCCATACGATGGTTGCATACAAGAAATTGCGAACGATCTTGTTGTCGTAGTAAAACTTCTGAACTTCCATATAAGATTATTTATTGAGTTTGGTTTTATATTAATTATTATGTTCTAGCTTTTCATCGTTAGATTCATTCTTGTCTTTTTCCTCCTTCTCCTCCACCAACTCATCATCAAATAACATTCTTACCGATGGCGTATAATCATCATCATACTGGCCTTTTTTTACTGCATATAAAAAAACACCCAGAAAAAAGAGAGCGACCAATAAACTTACAACTATTAATACGTAAAGTACATTCATCTTTATAGCAAATAAACTAAAAAAATGCTTTATATCAAGCCCCGATCATAGTTTAAGCATGTTTTTTACTAACTTTTATCATATTGTATCTTAATCAAAACAGCTAAACAGCTCAAATACAGTGTTTTAATTTAATAAATAAGACGTTTTTGTCTCTTATTTGTGTTGATTATAAATTACATGGCTTTTCCCCTTCTAATATTGTAAGGTAATTTATATTCCTTTTTTTTGATTTTTTTTAAATAAATTATATATCCTTTCTGTGATATTTAAAATAAATTGATGCATCTTTGCCGCCAGTTTATATATATATTATATAATACAACTCTTGAATTATTCAATTAAAATATCTATTTCGAGTTTAACACATCAATAAACTCTATAACAAATACCCTTTCAATATTATTTAAATTAAAGGGTAATTCTACCATTGAGCATAATATTTAACTCCTAAAGTTAACCAGTTCTCAAGACCTAAACAACACAAAACCAGCATTTTTAACTAAATTTGAGTAAATTATTTTACTCAACATACAATAACATAATACTAGAATGAAATTTTGGAAGAAATTATCGCATGCAGATATCAATAAAAAAATATCGCGTGCATTAAGGGAAAATGTAAATTTTAAGAACGATACAACACTCGGAATTCCTGCATCCAGGTTAGATAGTGAAGTTTTCTATGACAATGCCCCATTTCTGAAAGATGCCCCTATACTCAGAACATTTGTTCAAAACCCGAACCATATTGGCTGTCATACTTTTGGAGAATCGGAAGCATTTTTCGCGGGTACCCAGGCTCTGGAACGCGAGTTAATCGAGCTATTGGCCGTTGACATGCTGAAAGGTGATGAAAATGACAATTTCGACGGGTATGTTGCCAGTGGAGGAACTGAAGCAAACATCCAGGCTATTTGGATATACAGAAACTACTATAGAAGGATGTTTAAGGCTAAACATGAGGAAATAGCCATAATATCTTCTGCTGATTCTCATTATTCCATGCCCAAAGCCGGTAATTTATTGAACATTGACTGGATTGAGGTTCCTGTTGATTTCAGCACGAGAAAGATTAAGATTGATGAACTTGATAAAACCATTATCAAGGCAAAACAGGATGGTAAAAAATACTTTATTGTTGTTGCAAATATGGCTACAACAATGTTTGGTTCGGTAGATAACCCAAACAATTATGTTGATGCAATGCTAAAACATGAAGTTGAGTTTAAGATGCATGTTGATGGTGCCTTTGGTGGTTTTATTTATCCGATCAGTAACCCCGACACAACTGTTAACTTTACAAATCCACATATTAGTTCTATAACCCTGGATGCACATAAAATGCTACAGGCTCCGTATGGAACAGGTGTTTTCATAGCCCGCAAAAACCTGATGAAGTATGTATTCACAGAAGAGGCTCAATACGTTAGCGGAATGGACATCACATTAAGTGGCAGCAGATCAGGTGCAAATGCTTTAGCAGTTTGGATGATACTGTTTACTTATGGCCCATTTGGGTGGCTGGAAAAGATAAACAAACTACTGTACAGAACTAAATGGCTCACCGAACAACTTGACGAACTTGGTATATCTTATTTCAGGGAACCAAAAATGAATATAGTAACTATGGAGGCTAAACATATTCCGGCTGACATAGTAAAAAAGTACGGACTTGTACCACAAACTCATACAGGAGACAACAAATGGTATAAAATTGTAGTAATGGACCATGTTGATCTCGATGATCTGGAAAAATTCATTAATGATATAAAAGAAACAAAACAATAAAAAATTAAAGGCCGGATTATTCCGGTCTTTTTTGCATATATTTGATTTTAGTGATCCACTAAAATTCCAATGAAAATAAAATAAATAAAATATTATATGGTAAAAGAAAGAACAAGAGCCCAGGAATCATCAGCCGCAATTGAAAAATTGTATGTAACAATGCGTCACCTTTTCAACAGAGGTTTTTATAAACCAAGTGGTATTTCGGGTTTTGCTCTTAAAAATGGTCTTTTATCTCTTCGTCCGGAAATATATGGGAGCATTGCTGACCCCGATAAAGTAGAACTTGATGGTTTGGTTTATGTAATCGACAGACTTCCGGAAGGGATTGAAGAATGTAGATTTATTAATCTTACCTCCGATGAAGGCTTTTCAAAATCTCACTTCGAGGTGATTTATCCATCTAAAAGACGTAGAAACTGTTATCGTATTGATAACGAACAAATGAATATAGAAATAACCCGTGGGCGTTCTGAAATTTACGACATCCTTACCCATCTAACCTTTCTTTTTCATGAAGCTGAAAAAATCAGAAAAAGAGCCGTTGTAAATAAGGAAGGTAAGACAATTAGAGAATGGAATAAAATTGAGGATATTGTATTAAATAACAAGAAACTTAGCGGTAAACATAGAGAAATAGCCCTTACCCACTTAGCAAGTTTATTGGGAAGAAGTTTTGAGGAAGTACTAAACACATATCAGGAATTAGCCACTAAAGATAAGCCCGAACGGTTTATCCATATTATGTATTGGCTGGGTAAACTTTCTATCGATGAAGTGTTGGAAGATAAGAAACGTGAGATCTCTTTCAACGCAATACTCAGAGAAAGTATCGGGCATCACTTACATGGTGAATTATGGTCGAATGCTATTAAAAAAGAACTTATAAAAAGAAATCTGTTCAATAGACCTATACACGTTATAAGTGCAAATATGCACAGTGTTATGAATCTTCTTTATAGTAGAAAAGCACTACCGGCTATAGCTAAAAACACTAAAGGCATTGATTTTTTTGTGGAGCTAAGCAAAGATAAAAACTCAGATTATCGATCAAAAGTTAAAGATCTAGCCCTAAAATCGGGGATGTATTATATTGAAGACAAATCAGGGTCAAATATAAATGTTCAAATATTTGATACTGCAAAAGTTGATTTTTCAAACGTTCCGTGTGATTGTAATGCAAGCGATAAGAAAAACGCACCCGTTTTTATTGTTATGGACTATGCATTTGGTGAACAGGCTTTCGAAGCTATGGATGAATTACTTAAACCTTATAAGGATTCTGAAGGCTCAAAACACCTAATGAATATTAAATCTATCTCAATTATGGGAAAAGCAGGCATACTGGAAGGAGGTAAGGGTGACATTATGATACCTGATGCTCATATTTTTGAAGGTACTGCCGATAATTATCCATTTGAAAATTCATTGAAAGTTGAGGACTTTAAAGATAGCGGACTGGGAGTTTATAGCGGTCCTATGATATCAGTTTTGGGCACATCTCTTCAAAACAAAGATATTCTCAGGTTTTTTAACAAATCATCATGGGAGGTCATTGGACTTGAAATGGAAGGTGCTCATTACCAAAAGGCGATTCAGGCAGCCTCAAAAATTAGAAAAAGCATTGCAGAAGATGTAAAATTAAGATACGCATATTACGCATCTGATAACCCTCTTGAAACAGGAAGTACGTTGGCCTCGGGGGGACTGGGGCACCAGGGAGTATTACCTACTTATAAAATCACTGAAAAGATTTTGGAACAAATATTCTCTCAGGAATAATACAGGTTTAAAAATTGTATTACTGAAATAATTTTTAGATTATAGATCTAAAAAAAAGGCTGTTCATAAATATGATACAGCCTTTTTTAATATTTATTCTAGAATCTTATTTATCATTATTTCTATTAACTGAACCTGTATAAAAATCGTGATACAGTTGTAACAGACTCCATGTGGCTTCAATTAAATCCTTAGTTTCCAGCAAAATACTAAAATAAAGCATGCTGTTTTTTGGAGAAGACTCTTCTGTTTTAATTCTTGTAATTTGTTTTTCAACAAGTTTAGTTACATCGTTTTGGATATATTTTCTCTCAACTATAAGATCATTAATATTTCCAAACGATTTAGAATCAAATGTTTTCTTAATATCCTTAAACAAAATATCAAGTTCAATATCGATGTTTTTTAAATCCTCAACCTGAATAGGCTTTAATGCCTTATGTTGATTGTCAACATGATCGAAACTGGATTTAGTAATAAAGTCGATTGACTGAGTAATATCCTGTAAATAATCCAAAATCAGAATATAGAACTTAGACGATTCCACACTTGATTCATCCATAGATTTAATGAAATAGAAAACATTTCCTTTAAGCCTTTCCATTTCAGCCTTAAGCCCTTTATTCCTTTTTTTAGATTTCTTAAGAATTTTTCTATCCTCAGTTGTCAATCCGAGTATTGCATCAGAAAATAAGGTGTTAGAATCATTTAATATTCCGGAAATATTCTCAGAACTTTCCTCAATAATCTCGTTAATATCTATTCTATCCTGCTTACGTAACTTACTGTCAGCAGTTGTTTCTTTCATCTTTTGAGAATGTAACATATAACTACGGGTAATAAGTACTATTGCGAGAACAAGCAATATCCCCATTACAGCAAAATCTCCTTTTGCGAATAAAGATCCTCCAAAATTAATAAGGTAAACCATAATTGCAGCCGAAGTAAATGCAGTAAATGCAGTAGAGAACCATCCCGCTATTACATTTATTACACCAGACACCCTATAAACAGCACTCTCTCTATCCCATGCTCTATCAGCCAACGAAGTACCCATAGCAACCATAAATGTTACATAAGTTGTAGAAAGAGGTAATTTAAACGATGTACCTATAGATATCAATATACTTGCTACTACTAAATTCACAGAGGCGCGAACCATATCGAACATAGGAGGGGTATATGACTTATCTCGTGGTAGTCTAATTGTTTTGTTATCAAATCTGGCATCTACCCTATCGGAAATACTCTGAGGTACTACTCTTTCGAAATTCTTACTAAACTTTACAGTTGAACGAACAATAACCTTGGCAAGTAAATTAGGCTCGAATTTTTCGGCACCTTCATCCTGACGAGACAAACTCAATTCTGTTTCGGCAACATTTTTTGCTTTTTTGGAAAACCATAAAGTAAGTACCATTATTATACCGGCACCTAATAACCATAAGGTAGGAGTTTGCGTTTTCTGGGTTAACACGTCCATCATGATAGTAGGATCACTTCCGGTGGCGATGTATTCATTGTATGAAGCAAGCCCTGCCATAGGTACTCCAATAAAATTCACAAGGTCATTCCCTGCAAATGCCAATGCAACGGCAAAAGTACCAATAGCTATAATAAACACAAGAATGTTAACTTTAAACAAACTCATTAAAATCTGATTGATTATTGTCCATCCAACAAAAGATGCTCCAATAATCAGTAATGAGTTATCCTTCACCCATGCAATCTGTTCTCCCGATACAAACGAAGACCCCTTTAATCCTTTTATCAAAATAAAATATGTAATCGCCGTAATTGCAAAACCTCCAAAAATTGCACCAACTGATTTAATCTTTCTCTCGAATTGGAAAGTGAATATAAATCGTGAAATATACTGGACTATTGCACCAATAGAGAAAGCAATAACTACCGAGAGGAGTATCCCCGAAATAATTAATAATGCTTTATCGGTATTAATATAAGTAGCCAATTCCGAATAATCGGCTCCGGAAGTATTACTGATTTTCCATAATGCCATCGAAACTGAAGCTCCTAAAAGCTCAAATACAATAGACACGGTAGTAGAAGTAGGAAGTCCTAATGAGTTAAATACATCGAGTAAAATGATATCAGATATCATTACGGCCATAAATATTATCATTACTTCTGAGAACTGGAACATCGAAGGGTCCATAATTCCTTTTCTGGCAACCTCCATCATTCCCGATGAGAAAGTAGCACCAATAGCAATACCTAAACTTGCTATTATCATAATCGCTTTACCAGGAATAGCTTTTGATCCTATTGCAGAATTCAGAAAGTTAACTGCGTCATTACTAACTCCTACAATTAAATCTGTAATGGCTAAGCCAAAAAGAGCTATAACCAAAATGATGTAAAAATCTTGCATTTCTATGCTTTATTTAAATTCTTGACAAATGTGCTTCTAAGCTTTAAGTTTAAAGTTAGTTGTATGTTAAATAATAGTTAAGCTGTATTTGATTATTTCCTACATGAAAAAATTGGCTGTAACAAATTTAACACAATTTAAATTATAAACACAACCCTATACTGGTTGATTTTCAATCACTTAAACCAATACGTGACTAAATAGTAATTTTATCAGTTTTACTGATTTATATTAATTCTCTTTTCATAAAACAGCAAACATCAATTTTTTCACATATTTATTTTGCCTAAAACTTAAATAATAACAAGTACACATCAAAAAAAAAACAGCCCTACATAGTAGAACTGTTTCTAAATTATTTTTTATTGAAAATATCGGCCTAAGCCATATTGTGATATACATTTTGAACATCATCATCTTCTTCCAGTTTCTCGAGAAGTTTTTCAACATCAGCTTCCTGCTCTTCCGAAAGATTTTTTACATCCATAGGAACCCATTCAAACTCAGAAGTAACAACCTCGTGTCCCATTTCTTCAAGAGTACTGTGAATTGCACCAAAAGTCGAGAATTCACCATAGATAATTATTTCTTCTCCATCAACATCAACTTCCTCGGCACCTGCATCAATTAATTCTAATTCCAGCTCTTCCGGATCAATATCGCCCTTAGCTATTTTAAAAGAACATTTGTGCTCAAACATAAACTCAACTGACCCTGAAGTTGCAAGGCTACCATTTGTTTTATTGAAATAACTTCTAACGTTGGCAACAGTACGAGTGTTATTATCAGTTGCAGTTTCTATCAAAACAGCAACTCCATGAGGAGCATAACCTTCGAATTTTACAATTTTATAATCGGCTGTATCTTTATCTGTGGCTTTCTTAATTGCACGTGTAACATTATCCTTAGGCATATTTGCAGCCTTGGAATTCTGGATAAGCATTTTTAAACGTAGGTTGTGATCAGGATCAGGACCTCCATCTTTAACCGCCATTGTAATATCGCGCGATAAACGGGTGAAGATCTTCGACATTGCTGACCATCTCTTCATTTTCCTCCCTTTTCTGAGTTCAAAAGCTCTACCCATAGTATATTTTTTTTATTTTAAATCTGATTAATCAAGTGCGAAATTACAAATTATATTAATAAGCTCTTCCCTTATTTCCTTCCATGAAATTGATGAATGCATTGTTCACAACCCTATTTCCTCCGGGTGTAGGATAATCACCTGTAAAATACCAGTCTCCCGGCGATTTTGGACATGCTTCGTGAAGATCTTCTACCGTTTGATATATAATTTTCACCTCAGCATTAATCTCCGGAGTTTTTAACATTTCTGCAATTTTATCAGAAATTTGCTGATCGGTAAACGGATTAAACATTTCCGGAACATAATTAACGATATCCGAATCGCAGGCAGCAACCTGAGCTTTAGACTTTTTGTAAATATCCTGTAAAATCCCCTCTTTCCCGGTGTCCTTAAGCAATTCTAAAGCTGCTCTAAATGCTATGAACTCCTCTAGTTTAGCCATGTCAATACCATAACAATCGGGGTAACGAATTTGTGGGGCAGACGAAACAATTACAATTCTCTTAGGATTCAATCTATCCAGAATTCTAATAATACTTTGTTTCAAAGTTGTACCACGCACAATACTATCGTCGATAATAACAAGATTATCGTTTTCTTTTACCGAACCGTAGGTAATATCGTATACGTGAGCTACCAGATCGTCTCTGGAGTCATCTTCGGTAATAAAAGTACGAAGTTTGGCATCTTTTACAGCTATCTTTTCGACTCTTGGTCGTTCACTCATTATTTCTTCCAGTTTTTCCGGAGTAATATCAGTGCCAAGCTCAAGAATTTTTCTTTTTTGCTCCTTCCTCATATACTCTTCCATACCTTCAACCATACCATAGTAAGCTGTTTCGGCTGTATTTGGAATAAATGAGAAAACTGTATTTTTAAGATCTCCCTCAACTGCGTCAATAATTGCAGGGATCATTTTTCTACCTAACTCTTTTCTTTCTTTATAAATTTCTTCATCACTTCCTCTCGAGAAGTAGATACGTTCAAAAGAACAGGCTTGATTTCTTTGCTTTTCTAATATCTGGGGGGTGCTTATTCCACCATCTTTTTTAATGATAAGTGCTTTCCCTCTTTCAAGTTCTTTTACATCATCGAAATCTACATTGAAAGTAGTCTGGATAACCGGACGTTCCGAAGCAACAACAACAACCTCATCATCGGCATAATAAAATGCAGGGCGAATACCCCATGGATCACGTAATACAAAAGCATCACCATGTCCAACTAAACCTGCCATTGCATAACCTCCATCCCAACGGGGAGAAGCCTGTTTCAATATTTTTTCAAGATCCATATCACGGGCAATTAACGGAGTAGCATCTTTTTTAGATACTCCATGTGCCTTATGCTCGTAATAAAGTCTTTCTACCTCTTCATCTAAGAAATGACCGATTTTCTCCATTATGGTTACTGTATCAGCCTCAGCCTTCGGGTGCTGCCCCAAATCGACCAAACTTTGGAATAACTCCGGAGTGTTGGTCATGTTAAAATTCCCGGCAACAATCAGGTTTCTGCTCATCCAGTTGTTTTGGCGTAAAAACGGATGAACATTCTCTATGCTGTTCTTTCCGAAAGTCCCGTAACGAACGTGACCTAAAAATAATTCACCCGAAAAAGGCAATTCATTTTTCAGCCATTCCATATCATCAGCCTTATCCGGATTTTTTTCAAGTGCATCGTTCAACTTCCCGTTGATTTTTGCAAAAACATCCTGAATTGGCTGCTGATCATTTGAACGAACTCTGCTGATATATCTTGTCCCTGCAGGTACATCAAGCTTAATATTGGCAATACCTGCACCATCCTGACCGCGGTTGTGCTGCTTCTCCATCATTAAGTACATTTTATTTAATCCATAAAATGCACTCCCATATTTCTCTTTATAATAAGAAATAGGCTTCAATAACCTTACTAATGCAATCCCACATTCGTGTTTCAACGGCTCGCTCATAACTTAAATTATGTATTTATAAAAAAGTTGTGTTTCTATCAAGCGGCAAAAGTACCTATAATCTTTTGTATTCGAAACACTATAAACCTAAAAATTGAGCATCCTGTCGATGAAATTGACTCCTTGGCTGTAAAGTATTTTTTTGGGCACCTTAAGCCGCTATCCGCTGTACTACACAACCGGCAATACCTTTTCACAAACGCATATTTCGGGGCTCATAAAATCGCCCGTAATATGCGTTGTTCAATAGGTTTCCCGGCGGTGTGGTGCCGCTGCTATCGGCGGTGCAGAACGGTTTTACACCAAATAACTCCCTTTTAATTTAGCTTAGCTTTCTTTATTTAAAACAGGAATACTATTTTTGTTTAATTAAGCAGATTGAATCTGAGGAATATTAAATGACACCAATTAAATTTTAGAATGAAGAATATACTAATTGTCGGAGGCTCCTCCGGATTGGGGCTCGAGTTGGCAAAGAAAAATCATTTACTGGGGAAGAATGTTTTTATTACCGGCCGTACAAATCCTGAAATAGATTATTTGAAATTTTATCCCTTATCAATTAAGAGTAGTACGGAAGATGTAATTTCACAAATTGATGATCTGCTTACAAAAACAGGTAATATTGATGAACTAATCTACGCAGCTGGTTTTAACCAGGAAAGTCATATAGACAATTTGAGCGATGAACAGATATTGGAAATTGTAAACATTGGCATAACAGCACCGGCAATTTTTGCACAACGTCTTAAGAGTAAATTTAAAAACCCTATTGATATAATATTTATTACATCCAGTTCACAATATACTCCACGCGAACTGGAACCAATGTACACTACTACCAAAGCAGGAATGGGAATGTTAGGAGCTTCCCTTTCGCTCGACGATGGCATTGGTAAGGTACTGGTAACAGCTGTTTCGGGAATGAAAACAGCCTTTTGGAGAAACATCGACAAAGATATATCGTCGTTTTTAGACCCTGAATGGGTTGCACAGCAGATAATGAATTTATCAGATGCAGAATTCAAGTATCGATTTGTGAAAATACTTAGAAACCCAAATAAAGTTGACATTGTTGAAAGTAGAAAATAATTTTTTACACCCGAGAAACGTAAGTTCAACGAGGTCAAATATTATGACTATAAATTCAGCACTATGAAATCTCTATACAAGGTACCAATTACAATATTTAACCGCAGAGAATCGCTAAATATTAATTTAGAAAGACTCTGCGAACTTTACGGTTGCAGTTAGTACTTAAGAGTTACTCTTGTCTAAGTACTAAATACCTTATCACCATCAACTCACCTGTCAGACTTAAGGCATCATTAGAGTTTTTTTTACAATAAAATATCAAATTTTGTAAGCGTTAAGAATTTTTGAAGTCTGTCCGAAACTTCTTCATCGCTTAAATCAATCAACCTGTCCGTTCCGAATTTCTCAACAGTAAAGGACGCCATTGCAGAACCATAGATC
The DNA here is from genome assembly GCA_039714315.1 of Bacteroidota bacterium. Classification (NCBI taxonomy): domain Bacteria; kingdom Pseudomonadati; phylum Bacteroidota; species Bacteroidota bacterium. Next base: position 17,299 of record JBDLJM010000039.1, read on the forward strand.
ACCGCACGTTTCATATTTTCGAAGGACAAATCATCAGTTTTAGATAAATATCCTACAAATCCACCTGCAAAAGTATCACCGGCACCGGTAGGGTCGAACACGTTCTCCAATGGAAGTGCAGGTGCGAAGAAAACTTTATCGTCATTAAACAAAAGTGCACCGTGTTCTCCTTTTTTTATGATTAGGAATTTTGGTCCCATAGTCATAATAGCATTGGCTGCCTTCAACAATGAATATTCACCTGAAAGTTGGCGGGCTTCTTCATCATTAATCGCCAAAACATCAACTTTTCTGATTGTTGCCAAAAGCTCATCCCATGCATTATCCATCCAGAAATTCATTGTGTCCATAACTACCAGTTTCGGACGCTTGTTCATTTGTTCCAAAACAGAATTTTGAATAGCAGGATGCAAATTACCAAGTAACAGGTAATCGCTCTCTTTATAGGATTCCGGTATATTGGCTTCAAATTTTTCGAACACATTAACCTCTGTGGCAATAGTTGTTCTACTATTCATATCATTGTGATACTCTCCTTCCCAAAAGAAAGATTTCTCGCCTTTTATTATTTCCAAACCTTCAAGGTCAACATTTCGGCTTTTTAATAAATCCATATTTTCCTGAGGGAAATCACCACCTACTACAGAAACAATTCTTGATTTTACACCAAAATACGATGCCGATAACGAAGCGTATGTGCCGGCACCGCCTAAAATTCTTTCGGCTGCACCAAATGGCGTTCTTACAGTATCAAAAGCAACTGTACCTACTACCAATAAACTCATTTGTTGGTCTTTATAATTAAGTTACAAATATATATTCTTATTCATTAATTATTAAATCTTATACAAGGATTTATATTTCAAGATTAATTTCGTCAATATTTAGATATATTTGTAAGGTAATTTTAAACAAATGACAGAAAATAATAAAGATATTATTGCGGTGGTAATGGCCGGTGGACGCAGTAAACGTATGGGGCATGATAAAGGGCTGATTGAATATAAAAATAAAGCTCAAAGATATCACATGGCCGATTTGTTAAAAAGCATTTTTAACGAAGTTGTTATTTCGGTACCATACGATTTTAATATCCCTGAAAACAGTCCCTATAAATATGTAAAAGACCTTGTTGAAGACATGGGGCCCTTAGGTGGCTTATATTCATTATATAAAACATATCCCGACAAATCATTCTTGATTATTGCCACCGATATGCCGGAAGTAAAAAAAGAGCATATTACCAGGCTATTAGAAAACAGAGATAAATCGTTATACATAAGCTGTTATAAGAATTCGAAAGGATTTGTAGAGCCACTTTTTGCTATTTGGGAAAATAAGGCTTTCCCAAAAATCGAAAAATTGATTAATGAAAACAAATTATCTATGAAGATGATAATTAATAAGCATCCTGCGAAAATTATCAATGCCGATGATGATTTTAGTTTATTGAATATAAACACCAAAGAAGAAAAAGAAAATTACCTGGAAGAATAATTGACTCACTCACACATCTGCTCATTAAATCATTAAATCATTGAGTCATTAAATCATTAAATCATTAACTTTGCACGTTATTTGAAAAAAACGAGTTTTAAGATGCAAAAACCAAAAAGATATACAATTACGGCAGCATTGCCATACACAAACGGTCCTGTTCACATAGGGCACCTTGCGGGTGTTTACGTTCCTGCAGATATATATTCAAGATATTTGCGCCAAAAAGGCGAAGACGTAGCATTTGTATGCGGTTCTGACGAACATGGAGTTCCAATAACTATCAAAGCAAAGAAAGAAGGTGTTACTCCTCAACAGGTTGTAGACAAATATAACGCAATTATCAAAGAATCTTTTGCCGATTTTGGAATAGCATTCGATAATTACTCACGTACTTCAGCAGAAATTCACCATGAAACCGCCTCTGAGTTCTTCAACAAACTATATGAGCAAGGTGATTTTATAGAAGAAGTTTCATCACAATACTATGATGAAGCAGAAAATCAGTTTTTAGCCGACAGATATATTACCGGAACTTGTCCGAAGTGTGGAGCTGAAGGAGCCTATGGTGATCAATGTGAAAAATGTGGCTCAACTTTAAGCCCGACAGAATTAATCGATCCTAAATCTGCATTAAGTGGAAACACTCCCGTACTAAAAGAGACAAAACACTGGTTTTTGCCTCTCGACAAGTACGAACCTTTTTTAAAAGAATGGATTCTCGAAGGTCATAAAAACGATTGGAAACCCAATGTTTACGGACAGGTAAAATCGTGGGTAGACGATGGTTTGCGTCCAAGGGCAGTTACCAGAGATTTAGACTGGGGTATCCCGGTTCCTGTTGAAGGTGGAGAAGGTAAAGTTCTTTATGTTTGGTTCGATGCGCCTATTGGTTATATTTCTTCTACAAAAGAGTGGGCTGCGCGCGAAGGAAAAGACTGGGAGCCTTACTGGAAAGATAAGGACACTAAAATGCTTCATTTTATCGGTAAAGATAATATCGTTTTCCACTGTATTATTTTCCCGAGTATGCTTAAAGCACATGGCGATTATATTTTACCTGAAAATGTTCCTGCAAACGAATTCTTAAACCTTGAAGGCGATAAAATTTCAACTTCAAAAAACTGGGCCGTTTGGTTACATGAATACCTTAATGATTTCCCGGGCAAACAGGATGTTTTGAGATACACTCTTACTGCAAATGCTCCGGAAACTAAGGACAACGATTTTACATGGAAAGATTTCCAGGCTAGAAACAACAATGAATTAGTTGCCATATTCGGGAACTTTATCAATCGTGTTGTTGTGCTTACAAATAAATACTACAATGGTGTTGTTCCGGCTCAGGGAGAACTCAGCGATGTAGATAGTGATGTATTAAATCAACTAAAAAATTACCCTGATAAAATTACACGTTCTATTGAGCGTTACCGATTCCGTGAAGCTTTATCGGAAATGATGAATTTGGCGAGATTAGGAAATAAATATCTGGCTGATGAAGAACCGTGGAAACTGGTAAAAACAGATGAGAAACGCGTTGAAACTATTATGAATATAGCTCTTCAAATTGCAGGTGCTCTTTCTGTTTTGAGCGAACCATTCCTGCCGTTTACATCTAAGAAATTAGCCTCAATATTGAATATTACTGCATTGAAATGGGAGGATGTTTCCGATGGCGAATTAATTGAGGCAGAACATCAGATAAATAAAGCCGAATTGTTATTCGAAAAAATAGAAGATAAAGATATTCAGACTCAACTCGATAAACTCGAGGCTACCAAAAAAGCAAATGAGCTTGAAAACCGTGAGGCTGAACCACAAAAAGAAACTATATCTTTCGAGGATTTCCAGAAAATGGATATCAGAATAGGTACAATTCTGGAGGCAGTAAAAGTTAAAAAAGCGAATAAATTACTTCAGCTGAAAGTTGATACCGGACTCGATGTAAGAACTGTTGTATCAGGGATTGCCGAAAGTTTCAAACCTGAAGACATCATCGGGAAACAGGTTTCTGTTTTGATGAATCTGGCTCCGCGAAAAATTCGCGGTATCGAAAGCGAGGGGATGATTCTGATGGTTGAAAATGCCGAAGGAAAACTGGAATTTGTTACTTCGGGTAACGAAGTTCCTAACGGGATGGCAGTAAGTTAATCCGGATTAATATATTACGTCATTCCGACTAAGCGATAGCGCATGGAGGAATCTCACGAATTTAGTACAGGTTTTTGAGATCTCTCCACTCAGCTGCGGTTAGCTTCGCTGAAGCTAACAATTTCAGCACTCACGATAACTTTTTTAACCGCAGAGCTTACGCAGAGTTCTTCACAGAGGTAACACAGAGTATTTTCTCTGCGACACTCTGCGTAAAACTTTGCGATACCTTGCGGTTAATTTTTTTTTATAAAACTTTAATTGATGATAAAATCTCTAATAATACAAGAGCTTGCTCCTTATACCATCTACAACTTAAAACTACTGTAATAAAACAAATCTTTTGGCTTTAGTTTTCAAAATAAAAACTCTCCGTAGCTCTGCTATGCCTCGTTTTTCTTTTTCGTCTAAAGCAAAAATCTTCTATTCTATTATACAGTAATTTTAAACCGTAAATAGTATTAGAAGATAGAGAGGATATGTTTAGAAAACCCGAAGAAGAAGTCATTATCTTTCCGACTAAAAAATAAACATCTAAAAACAATACTCTATTAATATTATCTCACCAAACTACAACATGCTGATATAGAGATAGTTGAATATTTTTATGTAACTTTATGTATTAATTTTTTTAATCCTAAAATTTTATAGTTACATGAGAAATGTATTATTATTATCGATCTTCTCATTTTTATTTTTTGTTTCCTGCCAAAAGGAAACTTTTGATGAGAAAAACTCTGCCGAAGAGCAAATGGAAATGTCCAAGAAATCTGCCTTTAATGGTTCCTACATGGTTATTTCCAAATCGGAAACTTTAACTAGTAAATTAGAAGCTTCCATTAAAAAACATGGAAAAATAACCAACACTATTCCTGAAATTGGCGTGGCAGTTGTGAAAACATCAGATCCTAATTTTGAGAAAAAAATGATGAAACTACCTGAAGTGAGGTCGGTTGTTCCTGATTTAAATATTAATTGGATAGCTCCAATTGATGTTAAACCTCTCGAAAATCCACCAAGTATAGGTGATGGCGAATATTTCTACGACATTGGTTATCTATGGTCATTAGATACACTGGATGCACCGGAAGCATGGAATACTGACGCTACAGGAGATGGTGTAAGAATAGCTATTATAGATACAGGGATTGATGCAGATCATCCTGATCTCGCACCAAATATAAATACAGAACTCTCTAAATCATTTGTAAAAGATGAGGATTTAGCTATAGATGAGGACTGGAATGTTAGGGATGGTGAATTTTTCAACCATGGTTCACATGTAGCCGGTATAGCTGCCGGGGCAGATAGCGATTACGGAATAATCGGAGTTGCTCCAAATGCCGAAATTGTTGCTATAAAGGTAATATCGGAATATGACGATGGTCCGGGGTACTTAAGTTGGCTAATCCAAGGTATTACATATGCAGGCGAAATTAAAGCCGATGTTATCAATATGAGCGTAGGTGCATCCTTTAATAAAAATGGAAATATTTACGGTGATGATGGAAATTTGATAGGAAGATATCATCCGGCATCAATACAGGAATTACTCCACTTAATGCAGAAAGCAATTGATTTTGCGCATAGAAATGGCTCCACTATTATTACTTCTGCAGGAAATTCAGCTATAAATGGTGATGGAAATAATTCTCAGGTATTCATACCTGCTGATTTAAACCATGTAATTTCAGTTTCAGCAACAGGAAAAGAAGATATTCCGGCATACTACACAAATTTTGGAAGATCATTAATCGATATTTCTGCCCCAGGAGGTGATGTTTATTATTCATATTCCTGGTATGATGCAATTTTAAGTGCGGGAAGTGAATCATTTTGGTGGGCCCAGGGTACCAGTATGTCAGCCCCACATGTAGCAGGAGTAGCTGCATTAATAATCGGGGAAAACGGAGGAGATATGTCACCAATAGAAGTTGAAAAACAACTGTATAAAACTGCAGATAATATAGATGCCAACGGCCAAAGCCTTTACTACGGCAAAGGTCGTGTAAATGCCTACAGGGCAGTAACCGAATAAGTAATAAGTAATAAGTAATAAGTAATAGAAATATATTTAATAGTCCGGTTTATAGCAAATCGGACTATTTTTTTTGTACAAGAGTTCAATAATTAATTATTTTTTCCGTTAGTCTAAATGTAGATCATTTTTTTTATCTTGTGAAACCTAAATCAACCTTAGAACTGCTAAAGAAT
>JBDLJM010000040.1 GCA_039714315.1 Bacteroidota bacterium
AAACCTTCTTTTGCTTCCTTAAAGTGTTTAATCAATTCTTTAGTCATTAAAAAAGTACCTTTTACATTCAGGTTCATTACAGTATCCCAGTCTTTGGTTGTGATTGCCTCAATCGGTTTAAAAATACCATTACCGGCATTATTTACAAGTACATCTACTTTGGCAAAATTGGCAAATACTTCTTTGTATATGCTTTTAACTTCGTTTCCCTTTGTAATATCAGCAGGAATAATCAATATTTTATTATCGTATTTCTTGAGTTCAGATTTAAGATCTTTTAATGTTTCCTTAGTCCTGGAAATTAATACTAAGTTGTAACCTTTTTTAGCAAAAACCTTTGAGATGGCTTTTCCAATTCCTCTGGATGCACCTGTAACGATAGCAGTTTTGTTTCTGGATTTTAGACTGATGTTTTTTTTCATATTACTCTATTTTGAAGAGTAATATACGAATTATCTTTAAGAAGTACAGCCAGAATTCGATGATAGAATTGCATTCGCATTAATGCTTATATCCTATAGCAATACAAAAAAATCATTGAATACAATACTTATGTTTATAGAAAAAGGCTACAGAAAACTGCAGCCTTTCTTAGTTCATAAAACATGAACTAAATGAACGAACTTGAATTTTTATATTATATCAGCCATTATAAGAATTTAAAAAACATAACAACGAAGTATGCAAATAATATAACCATACCTATGTTTACTACTTTAACGATGATATCTTCTATTAAATCATTCATGGCTTTAAAAATATTTTGTTAATAACTTGTTAATAAAATGTGCAAATTGTCAAAAGAGGATACTTGCCGCTACACGCAAGGTAAGAAAAATACTTCAAAAGATCTAAAGAAAAAATATTTAATTAGTTTATTATCAGGATTTAATGAAAATATGGGAGCAGATTTAAATAAATCAAGATATGTTTATCTCGTTTTTTGAGTAAGAAATTACTTGTGGTAAGAAAATGTTGAAATCATTCTCAAATTCAGTATAATCACCTTTTAGGTCATAAATAGATTTTTCAAGAGCATCAGCATATTTACTTCTTCTTGTTATACCTCCAAGGTACTGTTCTATTTTTTCCAAATGTTGATAATTATAAAGCCAGTTTCCGTTTTTCATGTACTTCAGGGCAAATATGAAATCGTCCGGTAAATATTCAGAGAAACTATATAGAGTTTCATATACTTCTTCAGTATAGTTTAATAGCTCTGTTTCATGGAATTTATCCCAGTTTTTTGCAAGAAAGTGATCGTAAAACATGTCTGCTATTACAAAACGATATTTCCCGTATTCAGAAGATATTCTAAACACACTTTTTTTGAAAGTTTCGTGTTTGTCGGTATAGGAGTCTATTTTTCTGTGTAGAGTTACGCCTTTCTGTATTTCTGCTGGCAGGTGATGAATATTACTTCCTTTTACAAAATCTCCAATAAAATTTCCAACCATAATTTCCGGATTGTTGAATGATAGGAATGCGTGTGCTAGGAAATTCATTTTGTTTAAGTTGAAAGAGTTAAAGAGTAAAGATAAAAGATAAAAGAGTAAAGATAAAAGAGTAAAGATACCTGCCTGCGTGACACAGTCAGGCAGGAAAGAGTAAAGATAAAAGAGTAAAGATACCTGCCTGCGTGACACAGTCAGGCAGGAAAGAGTAAAGATAAAAGATAAAAGATAAAAGAGTAAATAGTAAAGATACCTGCCTGCGTGACACAGTCAGGCAGGAAAGAGTAAAGATAAAAGATGAAAGAGTAATCCTGAGTTTTTATTAAAACTCAGGATTATAAAATGTTTAATCTAAGACTTCCTATTTATACATACTTTTTCTAAGTTCCTTAACCTTTGGATCCTGTAGATAGTGATCGTATGTCATATGACGGTCAATAATTCCATTAGGAGTAAGTTCTATAACTCTATTGGCAACAGTTTCTTTAAACTGGTGATCGTGGGTTGAAAATAATATAGTACCGGTAAACTTCATCAGGGAGTTGTTGAAAGCGGTAATTGATTCCAAATCCAAGTGGTTTGTCGGTTCGTCAAGACAAAGAACATTTCCTCTTAGTAGCATCATTCTCGATAACATACAACGTACTTTTTCTCCTCCCGAAAGTACTTTTACACTTTTAAGGGCTTCTTCTCCGGAGAAAAGCATTTTACCCAGGAATCCACGAACATAAACTTCTTCTTTTTCTTCTTTAGTTTGAGCAAACTGACGTAACCAATCTACAAGCGAATCATCATTATTTGTAAAGAATTCGCTATTGTCATTTGGCAGGTAGGTATTGGTTGTTGTTACACCCCATTTGTACTCTCCACTATCGGCTTCTAACTCTCCATTAATAATTTGATAGAAAGCCGTCATGGCAAGAGGGTTTTTAGAGATAACTGCAACTTTTTCACCTCTGCCAAGGTTTATATCAACATTTTTGAAAAGAGTAACTCCTTCAATTGTTTTAGAAAGATTATTAATATTTAAAATCTGGTCTCCGGCTTCTCTTTCCTGATTGAAAATAATTGCAGGATATCTACGACTCGAAGGCTTGATATCATCAACATTAAGTTTCTCTAAAAGTTTTTTACGAGAAGTGGCTTGTTTAGATTTTGAAGCATTTGCAGAGAAACGTTCTATAAATGATTGTAGTTCTTTACGTTTATCTTCTGTTTTCTTATCCTGTTGTGCTCTTTGCCTTGATGCTAATTGACTAGACTCGTACCAGAAGGTGTAGTTACCGGTAAACAAGTTTAATTTTGCAAAATCAATATCTACAATATTAGTACTTACTGCATCCAAAAAGTGTCTGTCGTGAGATACAACAATTACGGTGTTTTCATAATCTGCCAAGAAGTTTTCTAACCAGGTGATTGTTTCCACATCAAGGTGGTTGGTAGGCTCATCGAGGATTAGTACATCAGGATTACCAAAAAGTGCCTGTGCAAGTAATACTCGAATTTTAGCAGTACCGGTCATATCTTTCATTAATGTGTAATGGTCATCACTGGTAATACCAACAGAAGAAAGAAGAGATCCTGCATCACTTTCGGCATTCCATCCGCCCATTTCTTCGTAATCTACTCCAAGTTCTCCGGCTTTTATACCATCTTCCTCAGAGAAATCTTCTTTCATGTAAATAGCATCCATCTTAGCTTTAAGATCGTACATTATCTTATTGCCCATAAGTACAGTTTCAAGAACGGGATGTTCGTCAAAAGCGAAGTGATCCTGTTGCAGAACAGACATACGTTTTCCTTTTTCAAGAGAAACATGTCCACTGGTAGGGTCAATATCTCCAGCTAGAATTTTAAGAAAAGTAGATTTACCAGAACCGTTTGCACCAATTACACCATAACAATTGCCTTGGGTAAATTTGATATTTACGTGGTCGAACAAAACTCTTTTTCCGAATTGAACAGATAAGTTTGATACTGTTAACATTAGCTATTTATTATTTATGAATTTTCAACTTTATTATTATTGTTTTTCTGATATGAAAAACGACGTGCAAAAGTAGAAAAATAATTGATGAAAATATATTAAATACAGGATTGTATGTCCTTGAAAATCAATTATGTGTCATTTGTAGGGTCATCTACGGTTAAATATGTTGAAAAAACGGACCAAATTGCTTTACATAGTTTGAAGAAATAAGCATTTATTTATTGTTTTAGCCCTTTATAATTCTTATGTTCATAGTAACGTATAAGTTAAAGTAGTTATTGCTATAGGCAAAATCTTGAATATTCATTCTTATTTCTTAATTTCGCGGGCTCAATTAAAAAAAACTGTGGCACGACACTTGCCTATAAATATTGAGAATATTAGAAAGCTAATATTTTGCTGATTTTTATGACACTTTTTCAATATCTGATGATTAGTCATGACATAGTGTCTTATTTAACAAAGAATATAATAGTATGATGAATATAGATAATCTTTCATTGCAACATATAATGGATGAGGATACGGATTTTATTCCGTTAATGACCCCTGAAGATGAAGAGGAGTTGCACAATGAGGAGTTACCGGAGATTCTTCCGATATTACCTTTAAGGAATACGGTTCTTTTTCCCGGGGTTGTAATTCCAATCACCGCCGGACGTGATAAATCGATAAAACTGATTCAGGACGCTAATAGCGGGGATAAAACTATTGGGGTTGTATCCCAGAAGGATGTTGATACTGAAAATCCCAATCCCGAAGATTTAAACAGAATAGGAACAGTAGCTAAGATTATCAGAGTTTTCAAGATGCCTGATGGTAATACTACTGTAATTTTACAAGGGAAAAAGCGTTTCGAAGTAAATGAGTTTATTGAAACTGACCCTTATTTAAAGGCTAAAGTGACAGCTATTCACGAGCAGAGAGAGTACTCTGAAGATCAGGAATTTAAAGCCGTAGTTGATTCTCTGAAAGATTTATCTGTACAGATAATAAAAGAAAATCCAAATATCCCAACAGAGGCGACTTTTGCTATTAAGAATATTGAAAGTATTCCATTTTTGATAAACTTTATTTCATCGAACATGAATCTCGATGTTCATGAGAAGCAAGATTTATTGGAAACAAACGATTTGAAGGAGAGAGCGTTAAAAGGCTTAAAGCATTTAACTCTGGAACTTCAAAAATTAGAGTTGAAGAACGATATTCAGTCTAAGGTTAAAACAGATATAGATCAGCAACAACGCGAATATTTTCTTCATCAGCAAATGAAAACTATCCAGGAAGAGCTTGGAGGTGTTTCGTATGAGGAAGAATTAGAAGAAATGCGTCAAAAGGCCAAAACTAAAAAATGGTCGGAAGAAGTTGCTGAGGTTTTTGAAAAAGAGCTTGGAAAGTTACAGAGGATGAACCCTCAGGTTGCAGAATATTCTGTTCAAAGAAATTACCTGGATCTTCTTTTAGATTTGCCTTGGCAGGAATATTCGAAGGATGATTTTGATCTAAAAAATGCAAAAAAAGTTCTTGATAAAGACCATTATGGTTTAGAGAAAGTAAAAGAACGTATTATTGAGCATCTTGCTGTTCTAAAGATAAAAGGTGATATGAAATCGCCTATAATTTGTCTTTACGGACCTCCGGGAGTTGGTAAAACATCATTGGGGCGTTCAGTAGCTGAAGCGCTAAACCGTAAGTATGTAAGAGTGTCTTTAGGCGGACTTAGAGATGAAGCAGAGATCAGAGGGCACAGAAAAACATATATTGGTGCAATGCCGGGGCGTATTGTTCAATCTCTAAAAAAGGCGGGGACTTCAAATCCTGTATTTGTTTTAGATGAAATAGATAAATTATCATCAAGTCATAGTGGTGATCCTTCATCGGCTATGTTGGAGGTATTGGATCCGGAACAAAACTTTGAGTTTTATGACAATTTCCTGGAGATGGGTTACGATTTGTCTAATGTACTTTTCATTGCTACTGCAAACAGTTTGAGTACAATTCAGCCGGCTTTACGCGATCGTATGGAGATAATCGATATTTCCGGTTATACAATTGAGGAGAAAGTTGAGATAGGAAAGCGTCATTTGCTTCCAAAACAATTGAAAGAACATGGATTGGAAAGTAAACACCTTTCAATTGCTAAGAAGCAACTTGAGAAAATCGTAGAAGGATATACCAGAGAATCAGGAGTAAGGGGCTTAGATAAAAAAATAGCTAAAGTTATTAGAAAAATAGCTAAGCACATTGCTATGGAAGAGGAGTACAATGTGAAGCTTGATAATGATGAAATAGTGAATATTCTTGGTGCTCCACGTTTGGAAAGAGATAAATATCAGGGCAATGATGTGGCAGGAGTAGTTACAGGCTTGGCATGGACTTCTGTAGGCGGAGATATATTGTTTATAGAATCGATATTAACTCCGGGTAATGGAAGTTTAACAATGACTGGTAACCTGGGTAAGGTTATGCAGGAATCTGCTAAGATTGCTTTAGAATATATTAAATCAAATTTCGAGGAGTTTGGTATTAATCCTGAAATATTGAAAAAATGGAATGTTCATATTCACGTTCCTGAGGGAGCTACTCCAAAAGATGGCCCTTCTGCCGGAATTACAATGCTCACTTCGTTAGTTTCATTATTTACTCAGCGTAAGATAAAGTCGAAACTTGCTATGACGGGAGAAATTACTTTACGAGGAAAAGTACTTCCTGTTGGTGGAATAAAAGAAAAAATCCTGGCTGCCAAAAGAGCAAACATCAAAGAATTAATACTTTGTGAGGATAATAGAAAGGATATTGATGAAATTGAAGAAAGATATGTGAAAGGATTAATATTTCATTATGTTTCTGATATGAAGGATGTTATTGATGTAGCGGTAACAAAACAAAAGGTGAAAAATCCTAAAAACCTGTTACCGAAAGCAGAAATAAAAAAATAATTATTTTTAAGGGGTGAATTTAAATTCACCCCTTATTTTTTACTATTTTGGACGCATGCTAAACCAAACAAGACTTTTATATATACTATTGATATTGCCTTTGTTTTCTGTTGCTCAAATAGGAGGAAAGGCAACCTACCAATTTTTAAATCTTGTGTCTTCTGCAAGACAGGCTTCTTTAGGCGGTAAAGTCATTTCTGTAAAAGATGATGATGTTAATTTTGCCACATGGAATCCTGCCTTAATAAATTCAGGAATGGATGGCAAATTAGCATTTAACTATGTAGACTATTTTTCGGATGTTAATTACGGATCTGTAGCATATGCGCATTCTTTCGACAGTCTTGGAACATTTGTTGCCGGAGTAACTTTTGTAGATTACGGGAAGTTTATTAAGGCGACAGAATACGGGGAAGAAGAAGGACAATTTTCCGCAAATGAATTGGCCTTGAATGTTGGTTATTCATATCAGATAGATTCTTCATGGACAGTAGGTGCTAATGCTAAAATTATTAACTCTGTTCTGGATAGTTGGAATTCCTATGGTGCGGCAGTAGATTTAGGTGTTACTTATTTCATGCCTGAGAAAGATATGATGCTTGCACTGGTGCTGCGAAATGCCGGGATGCAGTTAAAGGCTTATTCGGGGCATGATAAGGAGAATGAAAAATTACCTTTTGAAATTCAATTTGGAATATCACAGGTATTGGAACATTTACCATTGCAGTGGTCTGTAACCTTTGAAAATCTGCAAAAATTAGATCTGTCGTTTTCCAATCCCTCTTTTTCAACTTCAAGTCTGGAAGGAGAAGAGATTGAAGAGGAAGTTTCAATTCTGAATAAAGCGGTACGTCATGTTGTTATTGGTGCAGAGCTGTTTCCAAAGAGGAATTTTTCGGTAAGAGGCTCTTATAATTTCCGCCGGGCAGCAGAGATGAGGTTGGCTAATTATAAATATTTTGGCGGTTTTTCGTTTGGATTTGGAATGAAAGTTAAGAAGTTCAGAATTAATTATGGCAGGTCACTTTATCACCCTGCAGGTGGTACAAATCACTTTAGTATAGTTACCGACTTAGATGAATTCTAATATAAAAGGCCAGCTATAATTAGCTGACCTTTAAAAAAAAAATAGTTGAAGCTATTTTTAATGAACCAGTTCAGGAACAATATTTCTCCATATTTTACCTCTGTAATCTTCTCTGTTAGGAACCTTACATTCGTCAGCCGAACTAACAAGCTCAGATGTGTAAACCATCTGTTCAACAAGTTGTGGAGCTCTGTTCATACCTTCTCCAATATTGATTAACACTGATTCACCATCTCTCAGGATTCCTTTATTAAGTGCTTCAAAGAAGCCTCCCAGAGCGGCAGTTGATGCAGGTCCAATTTTAATACCCATTTCGAATGCTGCAATTCTTGCAATATCTTTCATCAAACTTTCGTCAAAAGTGATAATTTCACCATCGCTGTCTTTAACTAAAGTAGCAATGATAGGGTAGGTAGCCGGGTTCCCGGTTGCCAGTGTTGGTATTTCTGTTTTTGGATTTTCAAAAATAGGGTAATCCTGAAGCCATCCTTCAGGGAAGTTAAGCGATTTTGCTTTTTCCCATCCCTGAGTCATAGGATCACAGCCCGAAGGTTGAACCATAATATATCTCGGGCTCTTAACGTTGTAAATTCCTTTAATGTCTTTAACAGCTTTATCAATAGCTATAGGACCTGTACCACCACTTAAAGCCTGAATGTAAACATCAGGAAGTTCTCCACATTGTCTCAGCCATTCAAAAACCATTGTTTTTTTAGCCTCAACTCTTAGAGGATCGGTATTACCTCCCGACATTAATATACCATTCTTTTTAGCATAATCTGCAGCTACTTTTTTAGCCATTGCATAATCACCCTTTACCCTAAATATTTTTTGCCCATGTGCACTTACTTCTGCTACATTTGCTTTTAAAGCATTTTCCGGAACAAAAACAGCAAGATTAATTCCTGCTTTGGCCAGATAATGAGAGAATGCGGAAGCGATATTTCCGGTACTGGCAACTACATATTGCTTTATTCCGTGCTCTTTCAAAGCACTGGCAGAAACTGAAGCTGCTACATCTTTAAAAGTTCCGGTTCCCGGGTTAAGATCGTTTCTGTAAACATTAACCTTTAAATCTTTATTGTAGAATTTTTTAGCAAATTCTTCTAAAAAACTCCATCTCTCCACGGGTATTACACCTTCACCGTCTGTTATAATATTTTCTTTATTATTCAGAGGTAAAAAGTCGAAGTAATTAAATAAGCTTTTTGCATCGTTATCTTCAACTTCTATGAGTTTTTTTACTTCCGAAATATCTCTGGAATACTTTACATCAACCCATTTGTTTCCACAGGACGGACATTCCTGAAAGTGTTTAAACCATATACCTAAATCGTCAATTATATGGTTACATGATCTACATTCCAGGTGAAATTTGTTACTTGACATATTTTTCTGTTCAATTATGTTTTATTAATTTTTTAAACTCAAATGCAAACCACATTCTGTTTTTTGCGAATTCTCCCATCTTCCGGAACGTTCGTCATTACTATTTGTACTGGGATTTGTACAAGGTTCACAACCAATAGAGTTATAGCCCCTGTCATATAACTTATTATAAGGAATGTTATTTTTTATAATATAGTTCCAGGTTTCTTTTTTTGTCCAGTTAATCAGAGGATGGATCCTAATTTTGTTATTCGAGTCCATCATAAATACTGAGTAGTCATTTCTTGTATCGCTTTGATCTTTTCTAATTCCGGATATCCAATGATGAATATTACTGTCTTCAATAAGTCTTTTTTGAGGGACTACTTTATTAATGTTGCAACATGTATCCGGGTCATCCTGAGAAAGATTTTTTCCATACTTTTTTTCAAAATCTGTCTTTTTGATGGTCGGTTTAATAGTTTCTACATTAATCTGTAAAAAGTCGGCAATATTATCCCTTTGTTCAAGTGTTTCTTTAAAGTGATAACCCGTATCAATAAAATAAACTTTTGGGTCGTATCCCAGCTTCTTAAACATATGTAAAATTACGATACCTGAAATTTGAAATGATGTGATCGTAGCTAAATCAGGGCATAAATTTTTAATAGCAAAATCCAGAATTTCTTCCGGACTCGCTTTCTCAAATTTTTCATTTAATTTTTTTAAATCCCTTTTGCTAATTATCATATTTTCTTTTGTAATATTCATCAACATTATACTCTTAATAGTGAATTTTTGTATTTCAATATTCCCAAGGTATTACCTGAAGAATATAATGAAAAAATTAATTAACATTAAAGAGTCATTGATGTCAATTCACTTTCATATTTTCCTGATGTTAATTTTTCATGAACTTCTGCAAAAGCGGAAATCGTACGATCAACATCAGCAATAGTGTGATCTGCAGTAGGTATAAGTCTAAGCATGATAACACCTTTTGGAACTACAGGATAAACTACAATCGAGCAGAAAATCCCGTAATTTTCTCTTAGATCCATCAGTACGTTTGTAGCCTCACCAACTTCTCCTTTGAAAAATACCGGAGTTACCGGTGAATTAGAATTTCCTAAATCAAATCCTTTTTCTCTTAAACCATTTTGAAGAGCTCTAACATTTTTCCAAAGTTTATCTTTCTGAACCGTATCTTTTCTTATTAGTTCTAATCTCTTTAAAGCACCGACAACCAGTGGCATTGGTAATGATTTAGCAAAGATCTGAGACCTCATGTTGTATCTCAATACATCGATAATATCTTTCGATCCCGATACAAAAGCACCAATACTGGCCATTGATTTTGCAAATGTACCAAAATATAAGTCTACTCCATCCTGTACTCCAAAATGTTCATCGGTACCTGCACCTGTTGCTCCCATTGTACCAAAGCCGTGAGCATCGTCAATTACAAGTCTGAAGTTGAATTTTTCTTTTAATGCAACTATTTCATCAAGTTTTCCAAGGTCGCCCGACATTCCAAATACTCCTTCAGTTATAACAAGTATTCCTCCGCCTGTTTTTTCGGCTAATTTTTCGGCATGACCAAGCTGTGTTTGCAAACTTTCCATGTCGTTGTGAGAGTAAACAAATCTTTTACCCATGTGTAATCTAACACCGTCGAGAATAGAAGCGTGATCTTCTGAATCGTAAACAATAATATCTTTTCTGTCAACTAGGGTATCAATTATCGACATTATTCCCTGATATCCATAGTTCAACAGATAAGCAGATTCTCTGGAAGAATAATCGGCTAATTCGCGTTCAAGCTGTTGGTGAAGACTTGTTTGTCCGGTCATTATTCGAGCTCCCATCGGGTAAGCTAAGCCCCAATCTGCAGTACCTTGTGTATCTGCCTTTCTAACCTCCGGGTGGTTTGCAAGTCCAAGGTAGTTATTCAGACTCCATGTTAAAACTTTCTTTCCGTTGAAGATCATATGTGGGTGAATTTCTCCCTCAAGTTTTGGAAAGGTATAATATCCATCTGCCTGATTTTGGTATTGTCCAAGAGCAGTTTTTTTCTCAGTTAGTTTTTTGAAAATATCCATTTGGTAATTTTTTTAGTATTAAGTATAATAGTTCATAGTCCACTATTTCTGTAAATAATATAGAAGGAAGTGAACAAAAGCAAATTAACCCAATAAAAACAAGAATTGAATTCAATCCAAGTGGTTAGAACTAATTTTTGAGTGTACGTTTTGACGGAACCTTTTTTGTAAACATCTGAAATACAAAGGCATGCATTTGGATTTGTAGAGATATAGGTGCAATCTGCTATTTTGCATAATATTATTGTGATTGAAATAGAAACAAAAGTTTTATCTTGGTAAAATTAAGTTTAATCTAATTTTAGAAAATTGAACTATAAGAATAAGACAGTTTGGATTACCGGTGCATCATCCGGAATTGGGAGGGAATTGGCCAAGAAATTTTCTGTAGAAGGGGCTAATATTGTTTTGTCTTCAAGAAACACATTAGAATTACAGATACTGAAGGCAGAAATAGAATCAGCTAACTGTAAAGTATTGGTAGAAACTCTTGATTTGACTGATCAGTCAGCATTTCCTCAGGTAGTAGATAGAGTAATTGCAAAGTTCGGCAGAATTGATCTATTGGTCAATAATGGAGGAATAAGCCAGAGGTCTCTTGTTGAAGAAACTTCTTTGGAAGTTGACAGGAAACTTATGGAAGTTAACTTTTTTGGAACGATTGCACTAACCAAAGAGGTATTGCCGTATATGTTGGAACGTAAGAGTGGTCAAATTGCAGTTGTTACAAGTGTTGTAGGGAAATTTGGTTTTCCTCTCAGGTCGGCATATTCTGCTTCAAAACATGCCTTGCAGGGATTTTTCGATACTCTGAGAGCCGAGACTCAGGATAGAGGAATTAGTATTAGTATAATTATTCCAGGGAGAATAAAAACTAATATATCCGTTCAGGCTTTAGTTGCTGATGGAAGTACTTATGGGAAAATGGATGTAGGACAGGATCACGGAATAAGTGCAGAGGACGCTGCCGATAAAATATTCATAGGTTTAATAAATAAAAAGAAAGAAATCTTAGTTGTAAGGAAAGAACTTTTCATGCTGAATATCAGAAGATTTTTTCCATTTATATATTATAGAATTGTATCAAAAATAAAAGCTACATAAAAAACAATAGTTAGGATGATAATTAGTGGAATTCAACAAATAGGTATTGGAAACCCCGATACTCCTGAAACATGGAAATGGTATAGAAAGGCATTTGGAGTTGATGTGCCGGTATTTAACGAAGTTGCAGAAGCGGGATTGATGTATAAATATATGGGAGGGAAAGCCAGAAACCGACATGCCGTTTTAGCATTGAACATGCAGGGTGGTGGTGGATTCGAGATTTGGCAATACACAGACAGAGTGCCTGAAAAAGCCGGGTTTGAACTTAAGTTAGGAGATCTTGGTATAAATATCACCAAAATTAAGAGTAAGGATGTTGAGCTTGCTTTTAAATATTTTAAAGAGCATGATCTTAATCTTATAAGTGATTTGGTAAAAAATCCGGTAGGGTTAAAACATTTCTTTGCGAAAGATCCTCATGGAAATATATTTGAGGTAGAGGAGGGTTTGGATTGGTTCTCAAAAGGAAAGCATGTTAACGGAGGTGTTCTTGGGGCTATAATAGGAGTGTCTGATATTAACGAGTCCCTAAAACTATATTCGGATATTTTAGGATACGATGAAGTTGTTTACGATGAAAAAGGATCATTTGAGGATCTCAGCTCAATTTCAGGTGGTGATGGAAACTTTCGCAGAGTGCTTCTTCGTCATTCGGAAAACAGGGTAGGGGCCTTTAGTGATTTATTGGGGTCAACCCAGATAGAACTTATTGAAAGTTTGGATAGAGAACCCGCTAAGATATTCGAAGGCAGGTATTGGGGCGATGAGGGTTTTATTCATTTATGTTTTGATATTAACGGAATGGAAAAACTGAAAAAATCATGTGAATTGGCCGGATATCCATTTACTGTAGATAGTAACAACAGTTTTGAAATGGAAAATGCTGCAGGTAGATTTGCCTATATAGAAGATAATGACGGTACGCTGATAGAATTTGTGGAGACACATAAAGTGCCTATTCTTAAAAAAGTTGGATTAAATATGGATTTAACTAAGAGAAATCCGTCTAAATCTCTGCCAAAAATTATGATAAAAGCTCTTGGTTTGGCAAGAGTTAAGGATTGATTTTTATATAGGAAATGCTTTAGAATGATTCTATGTTTTTAAATAAAAATGCACCTGATTAGATGTAGTCAGGTGCATTTATTATTTATAACTCAAATTATATATGAATACTTAATACTATTTTTTGCGAACGGGCTTTATTGTTTAGATATTTATATGAAATTATATTTTCGTTATAGTTTCCTCTTCTACCTCTTCGCTTATTATTATGTTTCATTGCGTAAATACTATTTGAAGCTCTGTTTTGCATATTGTGAATTCTCATCCTTTCCCTTTTAGTGACAAAACCATCAGATTTTGCAATTCGGATTGATTTCTTAATATGTTTTTGTTGTTTAAATAATTTTTTTGCTTCTTGCCTGGTGATAGAACCTTTTCTAATACCTCTTTCTATCTGTTCTTTCTGTTGAAAAAATCTTTTCTTAATTTTAGTTTTTTTATTTCCTCCAAATGATGAAAAACTAAATAATAAAGTAAATGCGATTGTAAATAAAATATTGCGATTTTTCATAATGCGTGGTTTTAACTATTATTAATTATTTCTTGATAATTTGACACTAATTATATCAAACGGTTTAGTATATCTCAAGAAACCTTCCTGTTTGTTAAGAAAACAAAAAGCATGCCAGTATTTTGCAATACATCTCAATTATAATTAAAAAGACTGGGAGTCAGTGTGATAAAGATGCATGTCTCAATATAGTTATCAAAAAAATGAGTCCGGCATAAGCCGAACTCTTCCAAATGAATTTTTATTTTTTCAATATTCTCCTTTTGTATCCAGATCAAACACAGACCTATCTGATTTAAAGAAATACTGGGTTATACCCAACTTGCATATGCTTAAACCTTATTATTACTGCCCAAAACCTCTTTTCTGTATTGGGAAGGGGTTTTTCCTGTATACTTCTTAAATGTGGTATTAAACGAAGTTTTTGAGTTGAAGCCCGAATCAAATGCCAGTGATAAAAGAGTATATTTATTATCATCACCACTTTTTATCATATTTTTTACTTCTTCAATTCTGTATTCATTTACAAATGTGTAGAAATTTTTATTCAATGATTCATTTAAAACCTGGGTGATGTAAAACTTTTGTATTGATAGTTTTTCAGACATTTTCTGAATAGAAAATGAGCTGTCCAAATATGGTTTTTCAGATTTCATGTAATTAATAATTTTTTCCTCGTATTCGGAGTATGTTTCAGGTTTTAATCCCGATTTTTCATACTTTTTATTAGGAGTTTCTTCTTCTATAGCCACATCATCATCTTCTTCAATATTTATCAAAGCTAAGCGTTCTTTTCTGCTTTGTAGGCGTGCAAAACTGGGACTTATAAAAATTGATTCCTGTTGGAATCCAAATATACTCAGAGCGTATGCAAAAAACGTAAAGCCAATAACAGGAAAAATTATTGGGCTAAAGATTTCGTGATCAGCAACAAGGTTAAGAATTCTTGCCAGTACAGAAGTAGGATAAATAATTGCGAAAATTATGGCAATAGTTTTAAGCCAGTTCAGGTTGTTTTTTTGTGATTCGTACGAAAAGTGGTTGTGAATTTTTTTCCGGTGAATAGTCAATAACACTAATATTCTAACAACATAATATACTATAGAAATAATTAATAGAGTAGCATATATAATGTGTGATATCGATAAATCACCACCTAAAAAACTTCTGTTTAACTCTTCAATAACATTCGTTCGGGATGCTATGAACAGGTAATAGAGTGATGCTAAGATAAATGGGATGAAGTGGAGTAAATACTTCCATCTAAAAACTGGTTTAGATAACACCAACATCTTTGAATAAATGTATAGAAACGGGCCATAGGTAAAAGGTATCATCTTCAGCATCATCATCCATCTGTTCTCCTGAAGATTGTATTCTAATCCTATTAAAACAGAGAAAAGCTGAAGGGATATCATAAATAGCCATGCTGCTAAAACAATATCGTAAACAAATCGATTCTTTTTTATTAAAAGTAGTAATACGGCAAATAATGATTGAGAAATACCTATGTATAATAAGGGCGTCATTAAAATTAAGTTAGATGTGCTTATAATAAATATTATGGCAATATATTAATAATATTTATCAATCAATATTGA
Source organism: Bacteroidota bacterium (assembly GCA_039714315.1). Taxonomy (NCBI): domain Bacteria; kingdom Pseudomonadati; phylum Bacteroidota; species Bacteroidota bacterium. Next base: position 15,225 of record JBDLJM010000040.1, read on the forward strand.
TAAATTGCTTTTAAATATATGTAATAAACATTGTGGTATTAGTTTGTATTATGTCTAAATTTGCAGCTATTAAAATTAGATGATGGGAAAAATTACGGTTGCGATAGATGGGTATTCATCAACAGGAAAGAGTACTATAGCAAAGGAGTTGGCGAAGGAATTAGGGTATTCTTATATTGATACCGGTGCGATGTATCGTGCGGTAACTTTATATGCATTAGAGAGTAAAATTTTCGATGATGAAGACTTTTTCCGTAATCTTTTAATAGCTGATTTAGATAAAATTGAGATTAATTTTGTGTATAATCCTCAGCTTGGATATGGAGAGGTGAATTTGAATGGTGAAAATGTGGAGGCTAAGATTAGGGATATGCGTGTTTCTAATAAGGTAAGTGTTGTGGCCACTGTTCCTGAAGTACGTAGAGCAATGGTTGCCCAACAGCAAATAATGGGAAGAAATAAAGGGGTTGTTCTTGATGGCAGGGATATAGGTACAGTTGTTTTTCCTGATGCTGAAGTGAAATTATTTATGACAGCTTCTGCCGAAGTTAGAGCTAAAAGGCGTTTTGATGAATTAAAGTCGAAAGGTGATGAGAATGTTACTTTTGAGGAAGTGCTTAAAAATGTAGAAGAACGCGATCATTTGGATACAACGCGAATAGAATCTCCACTGGTAAAAGCTAAAGATGCCATAGAATATGATAATGGCGAAAAGACCAGAGAGGAACAGTTTGAAGAAATTTTGGAAATAGTTAAAAGTAAAATGAACTAATACCATATAAAGATAAAGACCGATACTTCGGTCTTTTTTTATGAATAAAATATCCACCACACAAATAGGCTCAGGCTAATAACAATGGTAAATAAAGCATAAAGTTCAGTTCTGATATTTTTATAAGCTCTGTTTTTTCCTCGTTTTTTAGCTTCAAGTTTTTGTTTCGGAGTGAGTATATTAAAAGTCCATTTGTTTTTCCTGGGTTTGTTGGATTTAGTAGTTCTATCTTTTGAAAATATAGAATTTCTGTCTTTTAGTAAATTTTTATTTGCCCTTAATGTTTTTATCATGTGAAGCATTGAGCCTTCTCCTGCCATAATTTGTAAAATAAAGGTTATTTCTGACGTAATATTGTATTGAGACAAATCAAATAATATTCGATATCATTATTATAAATGTATAAAAAAAACCTATTCATCGTAATGAATAGGTTTTATATTTTTAAGAGATATAATTTTTAACTTCTATCTGATCTTCTTGCAAATTTCTTTTTAAAAGAAGAACCACCATCTCTATTGCTGTTATCGCTATTTCTGTTGTCAGACGACCTTTTGTCAGATCTTTTGTCAGATCTTTTATCTGACCTATGACCATGAGAATAGTTTGATCTATTTCTGTCTCTGTCACCACCACCTCTTCGGCGATCTCTGCCACCACGTCGGTTTCCTCCGGTGTTTTTATCAGGCTTGTCAGATATTTCAACAGAAATATTTCTTCCATCGTGTTCTATAAACTGGAAAGCATCAATAACCTGTTGAGTGTTTTCAGATAAAACGGTAAAGAAAGAGAATTTACCCATTACATCAACTTTGGAAAGATCGTCACGGCTTAATCCTGTTTTATCTTTCAGATAGTCTTTAAGAGTATTCCATTCAAAACCATCGTAAGTTCCAAGGTTTATGAACATACGTTTCAAGTTTGCTCCACGTCCCTCACTTTTACTTGACGAGTTAATGTCGCGGGCATTTTTGTAGTAATCCAAGAAACGGTTAAACTCAATAGAAATAAATCTTACCAAAAGTTCATCTCTCGTCATACCTCCAAGTTCCTCATAAACTTTTGGAAGGTATTGTGAAATTTGTTCTTCATCGATAGAAACTGTCTGTACTTTTTTTACAAGGTTGAAAAGCTGACTTTCGCAGATTTCCATCCCTGTAGGAACATTTTCCTTGATGAATTTTTTCTTAATAGTTCTCTCAATAGATTTTATTCTATGCTGATCTCTTGGAGTAACTATAGATATAGAAGTACCTGTTTTTCCGGCACGACCTGTTCTACCACTACGGTGGTTGTAAATTTCAATTTCGTCCGGAAGATTGTAGTTTATAACGTGAGTTATATCTTTTACGTCAATACCGCGGGCAGCAACATCAGTAGCTACAAGCATTTGTATTTGACGTGTTCTATAAGCTTTCATTACCGAATCACGTTGAGTCTGTGATAAATCACCGTGTAGCGAAGCTGCATTATATCCGTCTTCGATTAGTCTTTCTGCTACCATCTGTGTTTCTGCTTTAGTTCTACAGAAAACAACTCCATAAATTTCAGGATGGGCATCAACTAATCTTTTTAAGGCAAGATATCTGTCTCTTTGATTTACTACGTAATAGTTGTGAGTAACTGTATTGGCACCTTCATTTTTATTACCTACAGTAATACGGAAAGGTTCAGTCATATATTTCTTAGAAATATTCTCTACCTCTTTAGGCATCGTAGCAGAGAATAACCAAGTTTGTTTTGTCTCTGGAGTTTGGTCTAAAATAGTATCTATCTCATCGATAAATCCCATGTTTAGCATTTCATCAGCCTCATCTAATATGCTGATATCAACGTTTGATAAATCGACAAGTCTTCTTCTTATCATATCATTTAAACGTCCCGGAGTTGCAACAATTACCTGTGCTCCCCTTTTTACATCTTTGGCTTGTGCTGTGATATTAGCACCTCCGTAAACTGCTACTACATTCATGCCTTTTACATTTGCAGAATATAGTTTAAGTTCGGATGTAATTTGCAAGCAAAGCTCTCTTGTTGGAGCTAAAATAAGTGCTTGCGTTGTTTTAGACTGTGCGTCTATTTGTTGAATCATTGGTAAACCAAATGCTGCGGTTTTACCAGTTCCTGTTTGGGCCAGACCGACCATGTCTGTTCTGTTTTCCAAAATATATGGAATAACCTTTTCCTGAATTGGAGAAGGCTGTTCAAAGCCCAAATCTTTGATTCCCTTCAATACGGCTTCGTTTAAGCCGAAACTCTCGAATGTAACCATTAATTTATATTAACTTGTTAAAAAATTGCGTGCAAAAGTAGTGATAATTAATGATATTGACTTTATTCGACAGTGATTTAATGAAAATAAAGGCTGAAGTTAATGTTTTATTAGATGAACGAGGTTAATGTGCAGTAAATCAGAGGTGTATGCTGTTAGAGGATTTACGTTGTTATTTGTTGAATTTAGTTTAAATATCGATTTTAGCCTCTTTGTTTAGTTTTTTCCAATAATTACTGTAATAAAGGTTTGAACTATTTTTAATATTGCTTTGTTTTACAGTTTTATACCACTTATCGATTTTTTCAAGTGATTCTTCGAAGATTCGTTTTGAGAAATCAAATTTATCATCCTTCATTAGTTTCATTGATGATTCAATTATTGATGATTGATATTCTTTTATTTCTTCTGCAATAATTGCTTTTCGGTGTTTGTAATCCTTTATAATAGTACGGTGTAAAAGCTCATTTTTCCACCAGTAATTTTTATTGTCAAAGGTTGATTTCGCCGTTCCCAGTTCCGTTAAAACTGACTCCACGAACCAAACAGGCTTAAAGATACTTGTACAGGCAGATGCTGTTGCAGTAAACCAAAAAGTTGGCTTATCATTGAGGTGTGCTACCATAGATCCGGTGGTTTGTGTAGCATTTCTTGTAAGTGAATTACCGGCATGAGCACAGATTGAATTACCTAGTAAGTGTGAATTAGGTGAATAGTCTTTTTTGTAGTGAGACTGCAGTGCTTTAATCGCAGAAGAAACATTAATCTCTGTTAATCTATCTTCCAAATGGCATTGAGTTTGATTTTGACGTTTTTTTGATCCTGAAAATGTTGTAAAAAACCAGTCGGAGTAAGATTTGGAAAAATTGAATGTGTCACCTTTTTTATGCCAGCCTTTTTTTATTGCAGTAGATATTAGCTCAGGGTGGGCCAAATCGTAATCTTCGGTAATAGTTGAACCATTGGAGATAGAGTAGTAGTGTTTAACTTTTTTTGCAACCCATAAATTATCAGCGGTTTCCAATACCCATGCTTCTTTTTTGTCGGCTATTAAAAAACTGTTGTGATAAGCCATGCTTTTGTCTTTGTATCCGGCTATTCCTCCCTGACCATATCTCTCAATTAAATTACAAATTACATCCATGGCCTCTTTTGCAGTATTGGCTCTTTCAAGAGCTAAACGCAGTAAATCCATTCCTAAAAGTCTGTCATTACCTTTGTGAACAGGCATTTTGGTCCAAATAGCTTCGTTGCCGATAGCTACTCCTTTTTCGTTACTGCCCATTTCTGCTCCCCACATCCAAAATGGTCTGCTTATTAGTATGGCATTTGTTTTTTCAACCTGATCAATTTCAATATATGTGCATTTTAATTTATCACCGGTTTTATATGTGGCAGCTTCAAAGTACTCCAACGATTGCATTTCATTGGCTTCTCTGTCGCTGTTTTTAGCCAGTATTACGCTATTGTCTGTGGTTGCTGATGGCAGGGCTACAAAGGTATCACACATAGTTTTTACTGGTTACTGGTTACTGGTTACTGGTTACTGGTTACTGGTTGCAGTTTTTTAAACATGCAACTAGCAACAAAATTATCTTTTAATCTTACCCGGTAAAATAAATTCGTATTGCTTTTTGTACACAAATTTGTATAGCCATCTGTCAAGCTTTCTCATTGACAGGAATAATTGCCATATAAATTTATCCTCTTTATAGTAGTTTGAAATTTCTTTTTCGCTGATGTTTTTTTCTGATTTTTGATTGATTATCTCCAAAAATGTTGGGATTAGATCAGATTTTTGTTCTTTATATAAGTTGGCAACCAAGTCGATATTTACCATTTTTTCATCGTAATATCTGTTCATAACATCATCCAGAAAGAACCTTCTAATTATTGCTCTGGCAAAGGACGGAGCACTGGCTAAAATTAATTCCGGCTCCATTTGTTCTTCATTTTTTATTTTGAAAAGCGGAGTAGAAGTGTCGAGGTAGTAGATTTTGCCGTCTTTTTCCGAGAATACCCAATTCGATATTTGAGAATCAATAGCTAATTCTATTTCCTTATTATTCCTGTTATATTCCCATACCTGATAGATATGATCTACAATTCTTTCAACAAAATCTTTGTTGTTTTTTGAGTCAAACTGATGAATGATTTTATTACCAAGCCTGTCGGAATTGCATTTTTTCTGAGCTATATAAAGTACAGTTAATTTGTCCGATTTTTTTACAATAATTGTTTTCTCTTCGGGTAGGTTAATACCGGCCTTCCTTAGGTATTGGCAATACAGGTTATATTTGTTTTCATATTTTTTTGCACCATCAAAGTCTGAAAATAGGGGCATTCTTTTAAAAATAATTCCGGGCATATCTTGCAGTTCAAAAATTGCTGAAATTTCTCCATAAGCAATTAATTCAGCCGGGATTTTAGATAGGGAGAGGTTTTGAGTATCCAATCCAAGTTCAAATTCTTCCAGTAAAATTTCATTAATATCCATTATGAGAATAGTTGTTTTATTGGATTGATAAATTTGTCAAACACGTTTTTAGCCTTAATCAGCGGTATTAGTTTTTTTGCATCGGTAAGAGATTTATCCAGTTTTTCGATTATTTCATCAATCTGGGTTTCTTCAATAATTAGCGGAGGTAAAAATTGACATACTTTAGTGTCATTATTTGCATAAATAATAAGCAAACCATTATCGTAGGCGGCTTTAGTAAGTGCAGGACCGCTTATTTCATCTTTTAGTTCTAATCCCATCATCAATCCTTTTTGTCTTAGTTTAACCAAAAAGCCTGAGTGCTTTTCTATTAAACTGTCGATTTTAGTTTTGAATACATATGCCATTTCATTCACATGGCTTAGAAAATCAGGATCTGAAGACATTTCCAACACTTTTCTCATCACAATACTCCCAAGTTCAGAACCTCCATAGGTTGAAATATGGATAAAGGGATCATCGTGGAAAACACTTTCTAAAGACTTTCTTATAACAGTTGCCGATATAGGGTAGATTCCTCCTGAAAGCCCTTTTCCTAATATTACAATATCGGGAACAATATCATAGTGTTCGAATCCCCACATTTTTCCTGTTCTACCCAATCCACTTTGAACTTCATCAAGAATTAAGAGTATATTATTTTCGTCACACGATTTGCGTATGGAGCTCATGTACTCATCAGTTGGTATTGGCATACCTAAAGTTGCAGGAATGGTTTCAAGTATTATCGCAGCAGTATTGCTGTCTATTAATTTTTCAAGTGCATCAATATCGCCAAAAGTACATTGTTCAAACCCCGGTAATTCTTCGCCAAAAGGCTTTCTGTATTTTTCATCTCCTGTAGCCAAAGCGAGTCCTGTATGTCCGTGATAACCACCTTTGACAGATATAATTTTTTGCTTTTTAGTATAACTTCTGGCAATCTTTAATGCTGTATCAGTAGCTTCACCACCGCTTACTCCAAAGATTGTATAGTCTAAATCACTTGGCATCAGTTCTGACATTAATTTAGCAGTTTTTGCTCTTTCAGTACTAATAAAATGATGATTGCCAATATCGAATTTGCTTAGAGCTTCAGTGAGAGTCTCTATTATTTGGGGGTTTCGGTGACCAAGATTAAAAACACCTCCATTACAGTGCAGGTTTATAAGTTCCTTATTGTCGTCAATATCAGCAGAAGAAATATTTTCACGTTTTCCCATAACGAAATCCATTTTATATTTCTTATAGAAATTCACTTTTTGTGAAGAAACGTGATTTTTGAAATCGGAAATTGCTTTTTCTTTTTTACCCATAATTTGTTTGAATAATATCAGGGTAATATATAGAAAATTTTCTACAATTATTATGTCTAAAAATGCCTTTACTTATTAGGGTAGGATGGAAGTTCTTTCAGGAAAATATATTTTTTATTTTTATAATCCAGCTGTGCAAAATAATGGTTTATTCCATTAGTAACAACGAGGTACTTAGCATCTAATGTCATATTGTATCGGGCAATCTGATCAAAAGTGTTTTGCGTAATTTTTACTTCCGGAGCTTTGCATTCTACCAACACTTCTATTTGTCTGTCGCGATTATAGACTACGATATCAACCCTCTTTTGAGTATTTGAAACTTTTATACCCTTTTCTATACTGAAATGCGAATTTGGATAGCCCTTTTCTTCAATCAGAAAATGTACAAAGTTCTGTCGAACCCATTCTTCAGGTGTTAGAACCAGATATTTTTTTCGAATAGTATCGAATATATACACAGTATTATCTTCCCTTTTTAATCTGTGATTATATTTTGGAAGATTTAATTGAGTCATTATGTACGGATGATATAATTAGAAAAGAATACCAATACATTTCTATTAGGTGTCAATAGAAAAAGATTTGAGCGAGAGACGAGGTTCGAACTCGCGACATTCAGCTTGGAAGGCTGACGCTCTACCAACTGAGCTACTCTCGCATTTTAAAGTCTAAAGTCTAAAGTCTAAAGTTCAAAGTGCTCTACAAAACACTTTTATCTTTATACTTTTTTCTTCTTTGTGGGGAGAGCAGGATTACTTCGCTTTGTTCAGTGATATTTGGTGGTATCACTAAAAACAAAGCTCGTTGC
>JBDLJM010000041.1 GCA_039714315.1 Bacteroidota bacterium
TACAGGCAGTTTCGGCATTGAACCTGAAATTAACAGGTTTTACCATCATTAGTGTGTCGGTGTATTGTTTCATAGTTTATAAGTTCAAAGTCTAAAGTTCAAAGTCTAAAGTTTAACGTCTAAAGTGTAGTAGAGACCCTCTCTAAAGGCATAGTTGAGCACCTCAACAATCCTTCCATCTTAGATATTTCTGAATATGGAATTTCCTCAACTGTCATTCCCCATTCATTACGCATGTGTTCGTTAAGTCTGGTAAAGCTTTTTTCGGAAACCACAACTTTCTTGCTTATAGAGAAAACATTAGAATACATATTGTACATCTCATCTCTGGTGATCTCAAAAATATTTTCTTTGCCAAAATAATTTACTATTCTGTTGTAGTCTTCAATGTTTTTAAATCCGTCTTTGTAGAGTATAGCTTTATGGTCGCTCACCGGCTGAAAACAACAATCCAGGTGTAGAGCGTTATCTCTGGGTTCATCGTCGGATTTGTTAAGTTCGAATCCCCTGATTTTTTTCTCCGGAAATGTTTCTGCTAAAAACTTTAACCCCGCTTCGTTTGTTCTGGCAACAGTATATTTACTGAAATCAGGTTCTTTAGAATATCCTACGATAAGAAATTCTTTCCATGGCATTACATCACCTCCCTCGATTTGTACACCTTCGGGAGGCGTTATTACCTGCTCAGGATTTATTTGTTCAATGACTTCGTTAAGAGCATCAATTTCTCTTTCTCTTTCTTTGATTACGTGTGTTTTTATAAATTTATCATCAATTACAAAAGCAATATCTCTCGAAAATACCTGATTGTAATTTTTAATAATTTCGGGTCGGTATACCTCAACATTATATTTTTTCAATACTTCGGCAAATGCCTCCATTTCGTCGATAATATCTTTTTCTACCGGGTATTTGCCTAATCTGATATGTTCTTTTGATTTAGGATCATAGGCTTCCTCCAGAGTTGGTGTTCCTCCAAAGCTGTTGCCTATGCCTAAAACTACTTTTTTTAGGCGGGATGTTTCGTCGTTGATATATAAGTTCATGTTTGTAAAGTTATAAAGTGTTGGCGAATTTAAGAAATAGATTGAAATTATTAAGTGTAATTTATTTGTCTTTTAAAAATAGTATTAAATTGTAAGTGTAGGGGATGGGCTTTTTGAGCTTTAATACAAATTACTATCCTAATAGTTGTATTGAATTTAGTAATATTGTAATTTAATCCTAATAAATATAAGCAAATGAAGACTATAGAAGAATTTTTCGAGAAATTGTGGAGTAAGTACAGCTCAGAAAACCCGGTTGCATTTGATGTAAATAATGCTTTGCGCAATGAAGGCGAGAAAGTGATTAATGATCATATTGCTTTTAGAACTTTTAACCTTGAATTTTGCAATATCGATAAAATTGCCGGCTTTTTAATTGAAAACGGATATGAAGAAAAAGAAGAGTATTTTTTTAAAGAGAAAAAACTTCATGCCAAACATTATGAGAGCAAGCTGGATAAGGATTTGCCACTTGTGTTTATAAGTGAGCTGGAACTTGAAAAGTTTAGTCCTAAATTTCAAAAGGTAGTTAAGGATGTTTATCGAAGTGTTGATTGGGAAAAGGTAAATTACGATGATATTTTGTTTTCCGGTTTACTTTGGGATAATCCTGAGTATGAAAAATACCTTGTACTGAAAAATGAATCGCAATATGCTGCCTGGCTTTATACTAATGGCTTTGGCGCAAATCATTTTACAGTAAGTATCAATAGGCTTACAAAGTATAATTCTACGTCAAAACTGGTTGAGTTTTTAAAGGGAAAAGGTTTTGCCTTAAATACTGTTGGAGGAATAGTGAAGGGGTCTCCCGTGAAAATGTTGGAGCAGTTAAGTACTATGGCCGATTCGAAGAAAATACTATTTAAAGAAGGCGAATATATTGTTCCAACATGTTTTTATGAGTTTGCCTATAGGTATAAGGATGAAAACAATAAGGAGTTTAGAGGTTTTATTGCAAACTCGGCCGATAAGATTTTTGAGAGTACTGATTCTGAAAAATAATTTTCATCGTTCTGTATGATTTTGCAGTAGGGATGGAAATGGCAGCTTGTAGCGAAGAAGTGTATTGAATAAAATACGGGCGGGGCTTTGCGTTTTTTGCAAAGACCCCGCCCGTATTATTATGAAAGCACTTGTGAGATACAACTATAATGGACAGCCCGGCCACTGCCCAAAATAAAAAAAACCGCCAATACAAGATCGACGGTTTTCGGAAATATTATTTGTTTATAGAATTCTAAACTAATTCTTCTGTTCTATTGTCCATACCAACAAATTCTCTCTCAGTTTCTCCAGTATAGATTTGACGAGGACGACCGATTGGTTCATTGTTCTTTCTCATTTCTTTCCATTGTGCAATCCATCCCGGAAGACGACCAAGCGCAAACATTACCGTAAACATATCAGTTGGAATACCAAGTGCACGATAAATAATTCCTGAGTAGAAATCTACGTTAGGGAATAATTTACGATCGATAAAATACTGATCATTAAGTGCTGTTTCCTCAAGTTTTTTGGCAATTTCCAAAACAGGATCATTTACTCCAAGTTTAGCCAATACTTCGTCGGCAGATTTTTTGATGATCTGAGCTCTTGGATCGAAGTTTTTGTAAACTCTGTGTCCGAATCCCATCAAACGGAAAGGATCGTTTTTATCTTTCGCTTTAGCAATATACTTATCAGCATCTCCACCATCGGCTTTGATTGCTTCAAGCATTTCGATTACTGCCTGATTGGCTCCACCGTGTAATGGTCCCCAAAGTGCGTTAATACCTGCAGATACTGATGCATACATACTTGCATTAGAAGAACCAACTATACGAACTGTTGATGTAGAACAGTTTTGTTCGTGGTCGGCATGTAGAATCAATAACTGGTTAAGTGCTTTTGCCACAACCGGATCCGGTGTGTAATCTTCGTTAGGCTTCTTATTCATCATATATAAGAAGTTTGATGAATAATCCAGGTCAGGCTTAGGGTAATTTATCGGACGACCTATGTTTTTTCTAAATGTCCATGCTGCAAGTGTTGGCAGTTTAGCCAATAATTTCACCATGTTCAGGTAGTTTTCTTTGTCGTCGTTATACGGATTAAGAGAAGTAGGGTGGAATGCCGTAAGTGCAGAAACCAAAGAAGATAAAACTCCCATAGGGTGAGCTGTAGAAGGGAATTCCTCCATAATCTTTCTCATCCTGTCGTGTACAACAGCATTGTCTTTGATGTCTTTTTCCAGTTTATCAATCTGTCTTTTAGTTGGTAGCTCACCTCCAATTAACAAGTATGCTACTTCTAAAAATGAAGCTTTCTCGGCTAATTCATAAATACTGTACCCTCTATATCTTAATATACCTGCCTCACCATTAAGGAATGTGATTCCACTGGTAGTAGCTCCTGTGTTTTTATATCCGGGATCAATAGTAATTACTCCTGACTGACCTCTTAGTTTTGAAATATCAACTGCTACTTCGTTCTCTGAACCTTCTACAATAGGTAATTCAATTTCTTGATCTTTTACCTTTAATATTGCCTTTTCTGACATTTGATTAGTTTTTATAGTGAATAATTATTGAACACAACGAATATAGAAAATAAAGTCATTTTTACAACTGATAAAAGTCAGTATATATCTCTGAACTATTGTTATAGCTGCTGCTTGATGAGTTTGATGATTTTGAACTTGAAATAACATGACGACGGTCATATAGTTAAAGGTTAGTTATTTATGAATAGTTATTTTAGCCGGATTTGCCGTATTTTATGTTTATTATTAGAGTAATAAAAAAATTGCATCACAATTATTAAGTTTTATTTTTGCGGGATAATAAAAATAAGATGCAGAGAAGTTTATTACAATACCTGGTAGTTACATTAAAGGGAATAGCAATGGGTATGGCTGATGTTGTTCCGGGAGTTTCCGGAGGAACAATAGCTTTTATTTCGGGAATTTATGAGGAGTTTATTAATTCTTTAAATTCTATTGACGGGACGGCCTTAAAATTGTTGTTTAAATTTAGAATAAAAGAATTTTGGAAGCATATAAACGGAGGCTTCCTGTTTTCTTTGGCAATTGGTATAGCTATAAGTATTGTTTCTCTTTCGAAGGTTATTATATATCTGTTGGATAACCGTCCGGTGCTGTTATGGGCTTTTTTCTTTGGTTTAATTGTAGCTTCAGTGTTATTTATTGGTAAGCAGATTAAGAGTTGGAATCCCAGAGTTATAACTGCAATAATTATAGGGGTGATAGTTTCTTATTACGTAACAATAGCTGAGCCGGCTGCCAGTCCCGATAGTAGTATGTATGTGTTCTTTTCAGGCTTTATAGCTATAATAGCTATGATACTACCCGGGATTTCAGGTGCTTTTATTTTATTGTTGATGGGATCTTATCCTACAATTATTGGTGCAATAAACAGTTTGAGAGAAGGTATTGTATCTGCTGATTCGGAGATGATAGTTAATTCCGGCACTATGCTTGCAATTTTTGCTGTAGGTGCTGTTTTGGGGCTTCTCGTTTTTTCGAGGGTTTTGGCATGGATGTTTAAGAATCACCATAATTCAACCTTAGCTGTTTTGACAGGGTTTATGATTGGATCCTTAAATAAAGTCTGGCCGTGGAAGGAAACAATTTCAACACGAATTAATTCTCATGGAGAAGAAGTTCCGTTTTTACAGAGAAGTATTTCGCCATTGGCTTTTGATGGTGATCCTCAAATAATAACAGTTGTGATTTTGGCTTTAGTAGGTTTTTCGTTGATATATTTTCTGGAAAAGTTCTCGAAAATCGATTAACACTTTTATTGTGTCGGGCAAAATTAGTTTAATGAAGGGGTAGATGATAAATATATTTTCCCCGTATCTATTTTAGTTTTTATATTACTGTTTAGTGTACTAAATGTAAGTTTTCCTTCGGCAAAAGCTATATCGGAAGTTAATTTAAAACCAATCTTAAATTTAAATCTTTTTCCGGGGGCTATTTCAACTGTTTTTTCTTTAGTATTGACAGGGGATTTAGTTTTTGAGCCGAAATAACAAATAAAAAACTCTCCTTTTCTTAATATAATTGGTTGACTAAAATGATTGAAAACTTCAATAGTTGAGATGAAGATATAGTTTTGATGACCATTTATATTGTGTAAGCCCAGGTAACTACTGTTTTCACTAACAGTTAATATTTCATTTATTAACATTCGAGTTGCTATTGTGTTTATTTTAAAATAAAGCTATCCAGAAATGATAAAATCGACTAAATTAATAGAGGAAATGCATTCTTTAATCTTTAAAGTGGTTTTTGTAAAATAGAACTATGCAATAATTCAGTATTCAATACCCAATGTATATCAAAATATTTATAGGATTATTTTCTATGATTTAAAATAGATTTTCAGATCTAAGTTGGTAAAAACCTATCACCCTGTCAAATCTACTGTCCATGCTTTTGTAATAAACAATAATTGTATAATTGTTTTCGGTTTGATAGAAAGATCCGGAAATAGCATCAGGATGAAATTCACCATTGTCAATTACAATATACTTATAGTCGTAATAACCTTGCTTGAGAAGGAAGCTGGTAGAATATACACCCCGCTGTTCATCGTACTTAAGTCGGTTTTCCTCTTCAAGCCGCCAGTCGTTGAATGCTCCGTAAACGTATATTTTTGAATTATCGTGAGGATAAACTGTTTTTAGGGAAAAATGAATATTTGAATAGTCGCCTTCAGTTTTAGTATCTCCTCCGTCGACAGACCTTATTACAAAACCTCCGTTGTAATCCTGTTGCGTAGTGAATGGATCTGAGTTTCTCGGTACATTTGTATATAAAAAGGTGTGATAAATATCTTCCAGTCTTATAAAGTCGGTATAAAGTCCCGCAGTACGGATACTTTTTGTGTCAAGATGATAAAAGTAATTACCTCCTTTAAAGTTGCTTTTATCGTAGTAATTATAAATTAAAGTATTATTTCCCAGATATTGATATTTCAGATCATATATGGCATTATCCCAGGTATTGTTTTGTAATATACTTACTTTTATTTCTTCCGAGGGGTTTTCTATGTTAATATCTCTGTGATTCAGAGTGAAGTTTATCTGTTGTTCAAAGTCTCGTTTATTTACAACAGTAGCCCTGTCAACTTTAGCTCCTATATTAACAATATCTTCATAGATAACTAAACGTCTGATAAAAGAAGGTTCATCGGGGTCGTCGAGATATACTTTTAGCAGGTAGTTCCCTGAGACTAATACTTTCATGTCGCGATTGGGAAATTTAAAACTATAGTGGGTGTATTTTTTGAGGGTATTAAAGGAGTATGCATAATCTGTTATTTCTCCTTCGTTATATCCTTCAATATAGTCATTGTCGAAAATATCTGATTTTTCCCAATTAGAATCATAGTGTTCTACAGTATAATAATAGTTTTTTTGGTCAGAATCCAGATCATCGAAGCTAATAATGAATTGTTCTCCAAGTTTTGCATATGGTAACTGATAATTACCGCTTATATTTTGAATATCGATCGATTTAATATTTACATCGTCAGAGATCAATAATTCGGGGTTGGGAAAGGGTGAATTTTGAGCGTAAACAATGGGGATTGTCATGATAAACATGAAGGAGTGCAGTGCGTAAAGTATGAATTTTGTCATATTTAGGTATGATTTAGACTAATTATTGTGTTCTATGATCGTGTAATATTAGTAAAATCAGATGGTTTAGAAAAAAGCAGGCCATTGTTTAAAGTGATTATAAATAAATGGGAGATATGTCAATAGATAGGTCTATTTTCATATTTTAGCAGCGAATTTAATATACTTAATTAATCTCTTATATAAATATGTCACAAGACATTCGTATAAAGAGAGGCGTTGACATAAAGCTTAAAGGTAAAGCTGAAAAAATGTTCGCCAATGTCCCTCAAGCGAAAGTGTTCGCCTTACGACCAGACGATTTTCATGGAGTTACTCCAAAATTGACTGTTAAAGTAGGTGCACAGGTAAAAGCAGGGGACTCTCTTTTTTACTCAAAGTACGACGATAGAATTAAATTTACTTCACCGGTTAGTGGTGAGGTAGTTGAGATTGTACGTGGTGCAAAGCGTAAAATTTTAGAGGTAAAGGTCTTAGTAGATTCTGAGGTCACTTACAAAGAATTTCAAATAAAAGAATCTTCAAAAGAGGACGTTACTGAAATTTTATTAGAAAGTGGTGCTTGGGTATTTATTAAGCAACGTCCGTATGATGTTATTGCAAACCCATCGGACAAACCTAAGGCAATTTTTATTTCAGGTTACAATAGCGCGCCTCTTGCGGCTGACTATGATTTTGCTCTACAAGGCAAGGAAAAATCATTACAAAAAGGTATAGATGTTATATCTAAACTTACAACCGGTAAAGTTAATTTATCAGTAGATGGTAGTCAATCATCATCTGTTTTTCAAAACATTTCAGGAGTTGAATTACACAATGTAACAGGTCCGCACCCTGCGGGTAATGTTGGTGTTCAGATCCATCACATCGATCCCGTGAATAAAGGGGAGAGAGTATGGACCGTAACACCTCAGGATCTTGTTATTATTGGGGACTTATTCCTTACAGGGAAGTTCAACGCTGAAAGGGTTGTTGCATTAACAGGTTCAGAAGTAAGTCAACCACGTTATGTGAAAACTATTGCAGGAACAAGTATTGAGAATATCTTAAAAGATAATCTTAAGAGCACTAATGTTCGTGTTATCAGTGGTGGACCATTAACGGGGACAAAAATTTCACAAGATGGTTATCTGGGGTATTACGATAACCAAATTACAGTTCTTCCGGAAGGAAAAACACATCGTTTCTTCGGATGGGTGCCATGGTTATACAATAATATTTTCAGTATGGCCGGCTCTTCTTTTGCTTCAACAGGAAAAGAGTATGCAATGGATACCAACAAAAACGGTGAAACTCGTGGTTTTGTAGTTACCGGTGAAATGGAAAAAGTTTTTCCATTCGATATTTACCCTATGTATCTCGTAAAATCTATCATGTACAATGATATTGGAGAGATGGAAAATCAGGGTATTTATGAAGTAGCTCCGGAGGATTTTGCTTTAGCAGAGGTAATTAACACTTCAAAAATCGACATCCAGAAAATCGTTCGCGAAGGGTTGGATGTAATGATTAAGGAAGTAGGATAACATAATGAGTACATAGTACAAAGTACTTAGTACATAGACTTTTTTTATAAAATCGGACTATGTATTATCTAGGTACTAAATACTAAATACTAAATACTAAAAAAAGATAATGAAATTTTTAAGAGACGCATTTGACGGTATCAAACCGGATTTCATGCCCGGAGGTAAAAGGGAGAAATTTTATCCGGTATTTGAGACCATTGAAACGTTTTTCTTTACTCCTGATCATGTAACCACTTCCGGTTCGCATATTCGTGATGGTGTAGATATAAAACGTTTGATGACCGTTGTGGTTCTTGCTCTTTTTCCCGCTTTGTTTTTTGGGATGTACAATATTGGGTACTTCCATTTTGAGCAGCTAGTGGCCTTAGGACAGCAAGATTCTTATACGTTCATGGAAGCATTCCTTTTCGGATTATGGAAATTGCTTCCAATTATCATAGTATCCTATGCTGTTGGGTTGGGTGTTGAGTTCATCTTTGCGATGTTCTACGGACACGGAATCCACGAAGGATACTTTGTAACAGGAATGTTGATTCCATTAATTGTACCGGTTGATTTGCCACTTTGGATGCTTGCTGTAGCAATCGTTTTTGGTGTAGTAATCGGTAAAGAGATTTTTGGAGGAACAGGAATGAATATTCTTAACCCTGCATTGGTAGTACGTGCATTCTTATTCTTTGCTTATCCAACATTTATGTCGGGTGATAAAGTTTGGGTTGCCGGGGCTTCTGAAGTAGATGGTATGTCTGGAGCAACAATTCTGGGACAATTAGGTTCAGGAGGTGATGCTGCATTACAGGTAGGTAGTGTTAACCACGTATATTCAGTAATGGATATGTTTGTTGGACTAATACCGGGATCGATAGGTGAAACTTCAACAATTGCAATTTTAATAGGAGCAGTAATGTTATTGCTTTCAGGTGTTGCAAGCTGGAGAATTATTCTTTCAGGAATTATCGGAGGAACAGTAATGAGTTTCCTTTTCCAATTATGGGGAGCAAACCCACTGATGGATTTCGGATGGAAACATATGTTGGTAGGTGGTTTTGCTTTTGGTCTTGTATTTATGGCTACCGATCCGGTATCGGCTACACAGACAAATACAGGAAAATGGATTTATGGTTTTCTAATTGGATTCTTATCTATCCTGCTTCGTGTACTAAACGGATTCCCTGAAGCTGTTATGCTTGTAATCTTGTTACTTAATGTATTTGCACCAACAATCGATCACTATGTGGTTCAGGCTAGTGTAAAACGTAGAAACAAGCGTGTTGAAGATAAAATCAAAAAAGCATTAAGCGCATAAAACGTAGATATTATGGATACAAATAAAAATTCTTATACGTTTATATTCGCTATAGTAATGGTTATAGTTGTTGCATTCTTATTATCGTTTGCTGCAACATCATTAAAGCCTTTACAGGATGCGAATTTGAAACAGGAAAAAATGCAAAACATTCTTAAAACGGTTGGCGTTGATTTGTCTCGTGAGGAATCACAAGTACAGTTTGTCAACTATATTAAGAAAGGTATTGTTGTGAATAATGAAGGTGCTGTGGTTGAAGAAGCTTTGGGTGCCGACATAGAAAAAGGAAAAGCATTTACTGCTAATGTAAAAGCCGCTATTCAGGATAAGCAATATCCAATTTTCGTTGCTGAGGTAGAAGGGAAGACATTTTATGTTATTCCATTACACGGAATGGGAATGTGGAGTGATATCTGGGGTAATGTAGCCTTAGAATCTGATAAAAACACTATTGCTGGTGTAAATTTCGATCACGCTTCAGAAACTGCAGGTTTAGGTGCTGAAATTGCAACCGACTGGTTTCAAAAAGAATGGGTTGGAAAGCAAATTATGAAAGATCCAAATAGTGGTTTTAATGAAGCGAATTTTGCTTCGGTGGCAACTATTAAAGGAGGTGCTCAGGAAGGTGATTATCATGGTGTAGATGCAATTTCAGGAGGTACAGTTACATCAACTGCAACTTCTAAAATGTTTAAAGACCGGGTAGAGCTTTATTTACCATATTTCAATAATCTAAAATAGTAGACAAAGTTATGAGCGAAGAAAAAGAAGCATTGTTTTCTAAGAAGAACAGACAACTGCTAACTAATCCGCTAGACGACGATAACCCGATCACGGTACAGGTATTGGGTATTTGTTCTGCTTTAGCGATTACGGTAAAACTTGAGCCTGCTATTGTAATGTCATTGTCAGTACTATTTGTATTAGGTGCGGGTAACGTAATTATCTCTTTGATGAGAAATATGATTCCAGCGCGTATTAGAATAATTGTGCAATTGGTAGTAGTAGCCTCTTTGGTGATCTTGGTTGACCAGGTATTGAAAGCATACGTTTTTGATGTATCAAAACAACTTTCGGTATTCGTAGGTTTAATTATAACAAACTGTATTGTGATGGGGCGTTTTGAGGCCTTTGCATTGGGTAACACTCCCTGGAAATCATTCCTCGATGGTGTTGGTAACTCTGCAGGATATGGTTTGATACTTGTTATAGTAGCTTTCTTTAGAGAGTTATTTGGTTCGGGAGAGTTATTTGGACAAAAGATTATTCCTGATGCGGTTTATAACGCGGGATATATGAACAACGGTATGATGTTGTTGCCTCCTATGGCACTTATCGTAGTTGGTGTTATTATTTGGGTTCAAAGAGCACGTAATACTAAACTTGTAGAAGCTAATTAAGATGGAGTTAGTTAATTTATTCATAAAGTCCATGTTTGTAGAAAATATGGTCTTTGCATTCTTCTTAGGGATGTGTTCATATTTGGCTGTATCTAAGAAAGTAACTACAGCTGTAGGTTTAGGGTTTGCTGTAATATTCGTATTGGTTATTACGCTTCCTGTAAACTTTCTTTTAGAAAATTACGTTCTTAAGCCTGGTGCTTTAGAGTGGTTAGGAGCTGAATTTGCCGATGTTGATTTAAGCTTCCTTAGCTTTATCATGTTTATTGCTGTAATTGCTTCTATGGTTCAGTTAGTGGAGATGGTTGTAGAGAAATTTGCACCTGCTCTTTATGCGTCATTAGGTATTTTCTTACCACTTATCGCTGTAAACTGTGCTATCCTTGGGGGATCATTATTTATGCAAAACAAAAACTTCATCAATGTTGGTGAAGCTGTTGTATATGGACTTGGATCGGGAATTGGTTGGTTGATGGCAATTGTTGCCTTGGCTGCTATTCGCGAAAAAGTTCGTTATTCTCACGTTCCTGCTCCATTGCGAGGTTTAGGTATTACTTTCATCATCACAGGATTGATGGGTATTGCCTTTATGGGATTCATGGGTATCAAATTGTAATAATTAATCAATTGTGCTGACCTTTGTCAGCACTGATGAAAAAAACGAAATTAATATGTTTTTATTTGCATCATTAACAATTGGTACCAGTATTGTAGTATTTGCCATCCTTATTATTTTGTTGGTATCTATACTACTTACTGCAAAAGCAAAATTGGCACCCTCTGGACCTGTAAAACTTACTATAAACGGTAAGAAGGAACTAGAGGTGGAGTCAGGTGCTACGCTATTGCAGACACTTGGTAACAATAAAATCTTCCTTCCATCAGCATGTGGAGGTGGAGGTACTTGTGGAATGTGTACTTGTCAGGTAAACGAAGGAGGTGGAGGAATCCTACCAACTGAAGAGCCTTACTTTACACGTAGAGAAGTACAAGATAACTGGCGTTTAGGATGTCAGGTGAAGGTTAAGCAGGATATGGATATTTCTATACCTGAAGAAATCTTCGGAATTAAGAAATGGGAGTGTGAGGTAGTTTCAAACTACAACGTATCTACATTCATTAAAGCATTTGTTGTTCGCCTTCCTGAAGGGGAGACAATGGACTTCAAAGCCGGTGGATATATCCAAATTGATGTTCCGAAAATTACTATCGATTATAGTAAAGATTTCGATATTTCTCCAGAACCAAATGATCCTGCAGGACCGGATAAGTTCAAGGAAGATTTCGATAAATTCAACCTTTGGAAACTGAAAATGGTGAACGATGAGCCAATTTATAGAGCATACTCTATGGCAAATGCACCATACGAAGGAAATATAGTAATGTTGACTATACGTATCGCTACTCCGCCATGGGATAGAGAGAAAAACGATTGGATGGATGTAAATCCTGGTATTTGTTCTTCTTATATCTGGGCTCAAAAGCCGGGTGATAAAGTGACGGTTTCAGGTCCTTATGGTGAATTCTTTATTCAGGATACCGGAGCAGAGATGATCTACATCGGTGGTGGAGCAGGTATGGCGCCAATGCGATCTCACTTATTCCACTTATTCCACACCTTGAAGACTGACCGTAAAGTTACATACTGGTACGGTGCCCGTTCGAAACGTGAAATCTTCTTTGAAAGTGACTTTAGAGAAATCGAAAAGAATTTCCCTAACTTCCAGTTCAACATTGTTCTTTCTGAGCCAATGGAAGAGGATAATTGGGTAGCCAAAAAATCATTAGATGATAAAGAAGGTGATGGATTCTTAGGATTTGTTCACCAGGCTGTAATCGATCAGCAGTTGAGTAAGCACGAATCACCGGAAGATATAGAATTCTATTTCTGTGGACCTCCTATGATGAATAATGCAGTTGTGCAAATGACTGACGATTGGGGAATACCGCCTGAGAATGTTCATTTTGATGATTTCGGTGGATAAGAAATCCGTTAGAAGTCAGGAGACAGAAGTCGGAAGTAACTTTCTGTATTCGGTCTTCAGATAAAAAAATAAACCTCTGCTAAATTAAGTTTTGGCGGAGGTTTTTTGTTTGTATCATTTATAATTTGAGTTTAACGTAAAAGAAAACAGAAGATTTTTACCTTAATTGAGAATGAAAATTTCAGCATCTTGGCTCAGTCTAGACGGCTAAATTGTAAGGTGGAAATATTCATTTTATTACGGTAGATTCAATTTGTAAATGTTTTAATTACTCCAATTATAATTTACAGTATTAAACATCTCTTCATAACAGTTAATGTTTTCAGAGAATTTTATCATTTCATCATGAGTGAAGTTAATTTCATCATGACTGCTATACTCCCAAAAATCTACTCCTTTTGCAAATACAAATAGACCTTTATCCCGGTTAGTGTCTATAAACGGATTGTTTTTGTCATAATCGTTTACATAAGTGCAATTATTGTCGAGCAGGACCCATTTGTTATTGACGAATATTTCAGACATAACATGACCTGCAAAATATTGAGCAGTACCTTCATTGTAGTCGTATCCCCATTGTACGTCGGAAGTTTCGATCATTACTGCCGGAAAACCAAATTCGCGTAAAATACTTGAAATAATTAAAGCAGCCGAATGGCAACCGTAGAAAGTTTTAATCTCGAAGTGTTCATCTACGGTTAATTTTCCGACCATATTTCCACCGGCATTTTCGAATGTAAAGTTCTGGTTTACCCAGTGACATACTTGTAAAATACCGTCAATATTTTTTTCGGGAGTACCAATTGCATCACGTACTTCTTCGAGATGGCTGTCGCTTAAATCAGATTGTTCACCGGGGGTAAGGTATTTATCAGGGGAATCATAATCTATGCCGAAGGAAAAATCGATGGAGTTAAGATAGTTTACACATGGATCGGGAATCTCCTTTTCATCATCTTTTGAACATGATGTGAAAAATATAGGAATTGAAATTAGCAATATGAAAATCTTTAATGTTCTCATAACAATTTGATTTTAGCATAATTACTGAGAGTAAAGTTACAAAATAAGAGCGTGTTTATCTGTTTTTTACCGAAGATTGACACTCTATTATTTTGTACTTAACAACGATAATAAAACGTACATTTATCCAACCGAAAAACAAGTATGGCAAATAATAAACATCTCAAAGATTCATCAGTATCCAAGGGCCTTTTTGTGTTAGGAGGACTTGGAGTAATTTCCATGATTTCCGAAGGGCTGTATGGAGTACTTGATAAATACTTTGTTTCCACTCTTGGTATTGAAGAAGTGCAGGCTGTATCATTAGTGTTTGGTATTACTTTTCTGATTATAGCCATTGCAATGTGGCTGAGCATTGGAGGAATGGTATCTGTATCAACAGCAAATGGCAGAAAAGACAGCGAAGCGGTCAGGCGCAGCGCTGTTACTATACTTGGAATGGCTATACTGGGCGGTGCCGTACTGAATTTTGTCTTATATTATTTTAGCAATGAGTTACTTTCAATTTTTACATTAAGTCCGACAAGTAAAATCACAGAGGCCGTTATATTCAAAGCAAATGAATATCTGCAGGTATTTAGTTTTGCATCAATTCCAATGGTATTTATGCTGAGTCTGGTATTTGTATTGCGTAGTTTGGGTTATTCGGCGATGCCAACAATAGCTACAATTATGTCGGCAGTTATCAATGGCAGTTTCGATTATTATATAGTTACATTTACAGAGGTTGGAATAAAAGGTATTGCTTTAGCTACGGTTACCGGCTTTACAGTATCATCTGTATTTCTGTTATTCGTATTTTATAAAAACTGGAATAAGACTAAACAGGAAGATACTAAAGTTTTTTACGAATATTTTTCAATTCATGCAGCAAAAGAAGTATTAAGTTTCGGACTGCCGAGTCTAGGAAAACAAATTGCAACATTCGCAGCTATTACTATATTCAACCTATTTGCAACTGAGGTTTCCGATGATATGGTTGCCGGTTGGGGTGTGTCGAACGATATTTTTACGCTGGCACTTTATATATCCTACGGGTTGAATGTGGGAATGATGCCAATGCTTGGTAATAGTTATGGAGCAGGAGATAATAAACGCAGTTTGGAGATAATTAACACTACTCTGATAGCTTCAACTGCCATATTTTTAACGTATAGCGTAGTTGTTTATACTTTCGCATACGAAATAATGGGAATCTATTTCACAAATACGGAAACAATAGAAGTTGGGGTATCTGTATTGCGACTCGTGGCATTTTCATTTCCAACTGTTGCATTTGTGATGCATGGTAGTAATGCCATGCAGGTTTTAAATAAAAAAACGGCTTCATTGGTAGTTGGTATTAGTCGTCAGTTAATATTTTTCGTTCCTTTTGTAGGAGGGATTTTTCTTCTTAACAAGTTAACCGGTAGTAGTATTA
This sequence comes from Bacteroidota bacterium, assembly GCA_039714315.1. Classification (NCBI taxonomy): domain Bacteria; kingdom Pseudomonadati; phylum Bacteroidota; species Bacteroidota bacterium. The sequence goes on from JBDLJM010000041.1 coordinate 15,356, forward strand.
ATATTGTATTAGGGCAGGTACTTGCTGATTTTATGGCATTTTTTATAATGATATATTTTTATAAAACAATAATCAAAGAGAAGCTTTATATGAAAACCCCATCTCGGCTAAGCCGAGACCAACAGTTATGATTAAATTTTGGGATTCCACCTGCCTGCTTGATGTAGTCAGGCAGGTATGACCTTAATATAAAATTTAAACATATGAAGTAGGAGAGAGATGTCTGCTCGGTTCATTTTCTATTATTAATAAATAAAATTAGGGCTTCTATCAATTAAGTTTTGATGGAACTTTTTTGTGTCTATCAGTCTAAAAGTAGTGTTGATGGAATTAAATAAAGTATTTCTATTTTGCTTAGATATAATTTGTAATTTCGCGCCCGGTTAAAAAACACATAAGTGGCTGTACGTTAATAATATGACAGGAGTATGGGTACAAGTAAATATAGAAAGAATATACATGAAGCGCATAAACGAATACAAGAAACTTTTTGAAGTAGAGAATGATATAGATTTAAAAGATCTTAAGAAAAAATATAGAAATCTTGTAAAAGAGTGGCATCCTGATAAATTCTCTCAAGGTGGAGAGGAAGCTACTGCAGCGGAGATTAAGAGTAAACAAATCATTGATGGATACCATTTTTTGGTAAGTATTGCACCCGAAACAAAAGCATCTAATTTAAGTGAGTACACGGCAACAATAAATGAGTCTGGTATTGCAGATTTTCAGCATAAAGGTCTTTTGCTTGAAGTTACGTTTATGGATGGATCAACATATGAGTACTTTGGTGTTAACCGTGGTTTATTTCAAAAGTTAATTAACTCTGATAAGCAAGTACGTTTTGCAAAGAGAAATATATTCAATTCTTTTTTATACAGAAAGTCTAAGAAAGGTAGTTTAGTAGCTTAATATAACTGCATAGAGCTAATAGTTGATTAATAAACTTTACATTTGTAGTTGAAATTTTAAAAATAGAACATCGTGCTTTTCGAAGAATTAAATATAACAACACCATTACTTAATGCCCTTAACGATTTGGGTTATAAGGAAGCTACTCCTATTCAGGAGAAGTCATATTCTGTAGTGATGTCGGGTAGAGACATGGTTGGTGTAGCGCAAACAGGTACCGGTAAAACTTTTGCATATCTATTGCCTATATTGCGCAATATTAAATTTTCGAAAGAAAAACACCCACGACCAAAAGTATTGATTGTTCAGCCTACACGTGAACTTGTTATTCAGCTTGTTGAGGAACTGGAAAAGCTAACGGAATATATGAATATTCGTTTTGCCGGAATTTATGGTGGAGCAAATATTAATAAGCAAAAAGATATTGTATATAACGGTTTAGATATTTTGGTGTCTACTCCCGGTCGTTTGGTAGATATGACATCTTCGGGTGTTTTACGTTTGGTGGATGTGCAAAAATTTGTTTTAGACGAGGTAGACGAAATGCTGAATTCCGGATTTAGGTCACAGCTTACAAGTATTTTGGATGTTCTACCGAAACGACGTCAAAACATAATGTTTTCTGCAACCTTAAATAGAGATGTAGATAATCTAATTCAGGAATATTTCAATGACCCTATAAGAGTTGAAGTTGCCCGTCATGGTACTCCTCTCGAAAAAATTGAGCAAAGTTCATATCACATACCTAACTATTATACTAAAGTTAACCTTCTAAAGTTGCTTTTGCATGACAGAGATGAGTATAAGAAGGTACTTGTGTTTGTTGCCCGTAAAAAATGGGCAGATAGATTGTACAATCTGATTTTAGATGATTTTGAGGAAGAAATGGATGTTCTTCACTCAAATAAATCACAAAACTACAGGATTCAGGCTTTAGATAAATTTGCTAAAGGCGAACTTAGAATTCTGTTAGCAACAGATGTTATAGCCCGAGGAATTGATGTTTCGGATGTAACACATGTTATCAGTTTTGATACTCCTGATTTTCCCGAAAATTACATTCACAGAATTGGGAGAACAGGTAGGGCAGAAAAATCGGGAAAATCAATCGCTTTTATATCGAAGGTAGAGAAGGAATATCTGGAAGATATCGAAGAGATGATGAATATGAAGATACCTAAATTAGACTTGCCTGAAGATCTAGAGATATCGGAGTATTTGTTGGAAATGGAAAAAGATAAAACCAATCAGAAAAATATCTTAATTAAAATAAAGGACAGGGAAGGTAGAGGAGAAGCTTTTCACGAGAAAAAAGATAAAAATAAAAAAGAGAATTTAGGTGGTCCGGGAAGACGAAACCCCAAAAAGGACAAGCCTTTTAACAGGGCTGCCAGAAGGCGTAAATCTAAAAAGAAATAACATAAAAAAAGTCAATCCACATTCCGGATTGACTTTTTTTATGTTTGATAATGAGGTCTGGATTTGAATTAAAACTCCTGTGAAATCTCGTTTTTTAATTTCGCTAAAGCCAATTTAATAGGATTATCATGATCCTCTTCTCCTGTGAACAAAATATGTTGGTAATCCATAACTCCTTGCCCTTCTTCAAGTTTTTGATGAGTGAAGTTTACAGCCACGATAGTAGCGTTTTTCGCAGTTTCAATCATTTTCCAAAGTTGTGGAGTCACATATACCTGCTGCGAAATATTGTGATCAAATTCATCGTTGATCTGTTTTATAAGAACGTTTTTGTATAACTCTGTTGAATCGATGTTCGCAGGCATTCTTCTTGCTAAGCTTACTAAAGAAATACGTTCTAACAGTAAAGTAAGTCTTTCGTAGGCCTGAAGCCTTATCGGTAGAGATTCTTTTACTTTCGACAGCTTTAATTCGTGGAAACGTTTTAGATTTTCCTCTTTAAAAAATATTTTCAGAAAATACATTGCTATAACTCCAACAACCACTGATGGAATTATATATTTTAAAAATTCTATTATTACATCCATTGAATATTATTATAAGTAGTTCATAAGTGATGCTGCCAAATGTAACAGGAAAAAGACAAAAGAAAAAAGATAAAAAGAAAAAAGATAAAAAGACAAAGGAAAAAAGATAAAAGAAAAAGGAAAAAAGGTGCCGGGAGTTGGAAGTCGGAGCAGCAACCAGTTATGAGTTTAAAGTACTTATAAGTCCATATAAGTTATGAGTTCAAATACCAAACCTGCAACCCTTGCCCTGAGCGAAGCAATAGCGTAGTCGAAGGGGGTAACCTACAACCAGTCATTCGACAAGCCCAGGAACCGGTAACCAGCAACAAGTAAACAGTAACTGATAAACACTATATTACTCATAATAAAAATTCTTCTCATAAAGATATTTCCCTTATTTTTGGCAGCATATAAAATTGATTGTTTTGGCAGATTATTTAAATACATTGAATGAGGCTCAGCGTGTGGCTGTAGAGAATTTAGAAGGTCCTATGTTGGTGATTGCCGGTGCAGGTTCCGGCAAAACAAGGGTGTTGACTTATAGAATTGTACACCTGATAAATAACGGTGTAGACCCCTTTAATATTCTCTCTCTCACCTTTACTAATAAGGCTGCCAAAGAGATGCAGGTAAGAATATCTGCTCAGGTAGGAAGTTCAGAGGCTAAGAATCTCTGGATGGGAACTTTTCACTCTATTTTTGCCCGAATTTTAAGATCCGAAGGACACAGGTTGGGGTATCCGTCAAACTTTACAATCTACGATGCTCAGGATTCAGAAAGGTTGATAAGAGCGATAATAAAGGAAATGAATCTTGATAAAGATGTTTACAAGCCAAAACAGGTTCAGGGTAGAATTTCATCTTTCAAGAATTCTTTAATTACAGTGAAGTCATATTTCTTACACCCTGAATTGCAGGAAGCTGATGCTGCTGCAATGCGTCCGCGTACCGGAGAAATATACAGAGAATATGTTGACAGGTGTTTCAAAGCCGGGGTAATGGATTTTGATGATTTGTTGTTGAGAACAAATGAGTTATTAAATCAGTTTCCTGATGTGTTAGCTGTTTATCAGGATAGGTTCAGGTATATTATGGTAGATGAGTATCAGGATACAAACCACTCTCAATATTTGATAGTAAAAGCCTTAGCTGCTAAATTCGAAAATTTATGTGTTGTGGGCGATGATGCCCAAAGTATATATGCATTTCGGGGAGCCAATGTGAAGAATATTCTGAATTTTCAGAAGGATTATCCCAATATGAAGATGTTTAAGCTGGAGCAAAATTACCGTTCTACCAATAACATTGTTCAGGCTGCTAATGTAGTTATAGCAAATAATAAAGATCAGTTGCAAAAAGATGTATGGACATCTAACTCTGATGGCGGAAGGATAAAGGTTGTTAAAACTGTTACCGACGGAGAAGAAGGGGGTTTTGTAGCATCTACTATTTTCGAAACTGCTATGACCGAGCAGATGAACTGGGATGATTTTGCTGTACTTTACCGTACCAATATGCAATCAAGGGCTTTGGAAGATGCATTTAGAAAAAGAGATATCCCTTATCGCATTTTTGGTGGATTATCATTTTACCAACGTAAAGAGGTAAAAGATATTCTGGCTTATTTTAGGATGATAATTAATCCTAACGATGAGGAAGCTCTAAGGAGAATTATAAACTTCCCGGCTCGTGGAATAGGTCAAACTACTATTGACAGGCTTGCAATAGCTGCACGTGATTATCGACAGTCTGTATTTAGTGTTATGGAAAAGGCTTCGATGTTGAATATCGGAATAAATGCCGGTACCTTGCGAAAAATTGAAATTTTCGTAAATATGATAAAAGCTTTCAGAGTTCAGGCCGAAGCCTCTGATGCTTTTACAGTGGCCGAAAATGTAGCTAAGAGTACGGGGCTAATTAAAGAGTTGCAAAAAGATAGTACACCCGAAGGTGTTAGTAAATACGAGAATATGCAGGAACTCGTAAATAGTGTAAAGGAGTTTACTGTATATCAAAAAGAACAGGCTGATGGAGACACATCATTGGCATTTTTTTTAGAAGATATAGCCCTTCTTACGGATGCTGATAAAGAGGACCCTAACGATACAAACAGAGTGTCTTTAATGACTATTCATACTTCTAAAGGATTAGAGTTTCCACATGTTTTTATTGTAGGAATGGAGGAAGAATTATTTCCTTCAGGAATGAGTACCAGTACCCGTTCTGAATTGGAAGAGGAACGAAGACTGTTTTACGTAGCTGTAACCAGAGCCGAAAAACAGGCATATCTTACATATACTCAAAGTAGGTACCGTTGGGGGAAATTGACCGAAGCAGAACCGAGCAGATTTATAGATGAGATAGATGATGATTACCTTGAATTTATGACTCCGAGAGGACGGAAGGCAAGAATGTTGAATAATAAGGTAGAAGGAAGTTTATTTGGTAATGATCCTATGCGTACTTCTAAACCTAAAGCAGGTACTCCTCCAAGACCAAGAGAAACAGCTAGGTCTGTTCGTAAGTTGAAACCATTGAATACAATGAATTCGAATGGATCAGATCTTTTCGGCGGAAAGTTGAGTAAAGGTAATCTTGTAAAGCATGAGCGTTTTGGAATTGGTGAAGTAATGATGGTTGAAGGAGTAGGTGTAAATCAAAAAGCAACTATTAGATTTGAGGTAGGACTGAAGAAACTTTTGCTGAAATTTGCTAAATTAGAGGTTGTAGGTTAGACAAAAGACAAAAGATACCTGCCTGCGTGACTCAGTCAGGCAGGAAAGAGGAAAGATAAAAGATAAAAGAGGAAAGAGAAAAGAGGAAAGAGGAAAAAAGAAAAAGGAGAAAGGAAAACCGACGGAGGAGGTTCAGCGAGCAGCAGATGAAAATAAAAGTGCCAGCGAGCTAAAAGTAAAAAGTAAAAAAAAGGGGAGTATCCTAAAAACTGTGTAAGTTGAAAAATATCGGGGTTTGTAATCTCGATATTTTTTTGTTTAAATTTAAAAACCAATACACAGTTATGAAAAAAGAAGACCTATTAAAAGACGATTTCCTAAAACAATTTAAAACAGGAGAAGACTTAAATAACTTTTTAAGTCGCTTACAAAAGCGAGGAATAGAAAAGATTCTGGAAGGCGAACTTGACGGGCATTTGAACTATGAGAAGCACCAAAAATCAGGAAACACCAATTCACGTAATGGGTACACTGATAAGAAGATTAAAACCAGTTTCGGAGAAAGTGAAATAAAGGTTCCTAGAGACAGAGATTCTTCATTTAATCCAATGCTAATACCTAAGCGAAAAAGCATGGTAGATGGCATAGAAAACATCATCATTTCCTTATATGCTAAAGGGATGAGTAATAGTGATATTGAAGAGCAAATAAGAGAATTATATGACTTTGAGATTTCAACTTCTACGATATCACGAATAACAGATAACATTACAAATGACATTGTTGCATGGCAAAATAGACCTTTGGAACCAGTTTATTTAATCGTTTGGATGGATGGTATCGTTTTCAAGGTTAGAGAGAACTCCAGAGTGATAAACAAGACTGTTTATATAGCAATTGGTTTACGCAGAGATGGAAATAAAGAAGTATTAGGCTTATGGTTAGGTAAGAACGAATCATCTGCCTTCTGGATGAGTGTTTTAACAGATATAAAAGCAAGAGGCACTGAAGATATACTGATAACTGTAACGGATAATCTAAATGGATTTACAGATACTATAACTAATGTTTTCCCTGATTCTAAAACTCAAATTTGTGTAGTCCATCAGATTAGAAATGCTTCCAGGTATGTAGTTTGGAAAGACAAGAAGGAGTTTACTAGAGATATGAAACAGATTTATAATGCTCCTACTAAACAGGCAGCAGAACTTGCCTTAAACGACTTTTCTAATAAATGGAACAGTAAGTACACATATGCCGTAAAGAGTTGGAGAGAGAACTGGGAAGAACTCACTGTTTTCTTTGAATTTCCTTTAGAAATTAGAAAAATTATTTACACCACTAATTTAATTGAAAATCTTAATGGAAAAATAAGGAAGTACACTAAGAATAAGCTTTCCTATCCGACTGATCAAGCTGTAATGAAATCTGTTTTTTTAGCAGTTAGAGAATCTACTAAAAAGTGGACTCAACCAATTAGGAATTGGGGTGTTATTATAAATCAATTTTTAACTATATTTGAAGAAAGGGTTCAACTTTAAAAAAGTCAAACCCTGATATTTATAACTTACACACTTTATGGGATAGTGTCGGTTGCTGGTTGCATTTCCCTCCATCTCACAATCTTCGAATTGACTTCGTCGAACCTAAAGGTTTCTCCACTTCACTGCGTTTAGCTTCGCTGATTCTAAATAATTCGGTC